>NZ_JBOKRY010000039.1:0-29431 GCF_051972595.1 Simiaoa sp.
CGATGAGATACCCACGGAGCAGAGGGATCGTGGGTATGAGAGACGGATTGACGATGAGATACCCACGGAGCAGAGGAATCGTGGGTATGGGAGGCAGATTTACGATGAGATACCCACGGAGCCGAGAAAGCGTGGGTATGAGAGAAGGATTGGCATTGTGATACCCATGAACGCAGAAAATGCGTGGATTTGGCAGGTTGAGACAAATGTCAACTTGAAAAAGGCAGGTATCCTATGAATATATATAAGTATATTATAAAAGGAGGACTTGCACTGATGTACAAAAGCAGGAGAACGATATTTGTTTTTTTACTTTTAATGGTGTTGATATTGGGAGCTTTGCCGGAATTTCATGTAAGAGCAGAGGACAACAGCCAGACATATACGGTGGGTGCGGATAGGCATACACAGTGGAACAGTGCGCAGAATGGTGTATTCCAATATGCTGCCGGTAGTATGAAAATAGAAGGGGCCGGATTACAGGGGGATGCTGCACAGGCAACTGTGGCAGCAGGAAAAGAGCTTACCATAACACTGACACCGGATAAGGATTGCGTCCTGAGAAGCTTTATGGTGAATGGTCAGAGCATCGCAGATGCAAGCATGACCTACAATGGTGCTTCGTATATTTATCAAACCAAGGTAGAAAATGTGGATCTGAAATTTGAACACATGTTCGAAGCAGCGGGAGGAAATGTACCCGGACCGAATCCGGGAACGGGAAACAATATCTGTTTTCGATTAGAAGGTGACGGTATTTCTTCAAACGATTATGTCACATGGAAAAAAAGTAATATCGAAATCTATATAGGAATCGGAGAGACCTATAAAACGTTGAATCAATGGCTCGGAGAAAAAAAGATTTCTGTGGCTGGAGAAGAATACAGAGTGGACGATTCTGTGGACACGGTAAAAGTATATGTACTTAATAGCGGTTCAGGAAAATATATAATCCAGGGAGCCGGAACTTCAGAAGATAATGCGATGACATGGACGGGAAAAAGAAACTATTCCATTCAGGTGGACAAAGAGAGAATTACAATAACATGGGGATATGATTCGAAAACCTACGGAGAGGATGCTTATCTGGAGCATGGGACGGCCCGGATCATTCAAATCAATGATGCTGTACCCAATACCAACGATCCTTATGGAAACAATGCAGGAAACAACAGCGGTGGAAATCTGGTGGTACAGCCGGGGGATAAGGTTACCGTGGAATTGAAGCCGGATTACGGATACCAGTTGAAGGGAGTTTCACTAAACGGGATGAGCCTGGCAGCGGCAAAGGATGTTTCCACATTTACCTTCACGATGCCAAATACCCAGATCCATTTGAAAGGAATATTTGGAAAAGCGGATGACATGGTGGATATATCAGCTGCGAAGGAAGTGACTTCCGTATCCATCAGCAACGGCGCCAATGCAGCAGGAAGCGGTAATCTTCAGCTGACAGTTGCCGACAGTACCGGATACGATATGACGGCGGCACAGCAGAAAGTAGCAGGGGCGATATCTGCACAGGCAGTGGAATTGAATCTGAACCAGATCGTAGCCAAAGGGGATGGCACGAACTGGGAAACAAAGATTACGGAATTTACGAATCCGATTACCTTAAGTCTTGGAATCAACAACTACGATGCGAATTATGACTATGTTGTGGTGAGAGATCATAACGGAACTACCACTGCATTGCCTACGAAAGTGATCGATGGAAAAGTCACCTTCGAGACCAATCAGTTTTCTACCTATGTCATTGTAAAAAAGGAAAAGACGACTGCAGGTACTAGTACCGGTGGAAACTCTCATGAGGATTCTAAAGGAAACGATGACAACAGTTCTGATGTACAGCCGGCTACAACACAGGCAGTTACGCAGGAATTGGACATGGTACCGAAGACGGGAGAAGACATTACAGCTTATGTAATGGAAATCATGTTACTTTTCGGGGGAATTCTTCTGATTACCATGGGAATCTTACTTCAGAGAAAGCACGGATAAAAAAGCATTAGGAAATCTACCTTGCAAAACAGAAATAAGTTCAGTATAATATGAACGAAAACACAAAACAGTCAGCCGAAAGGCCGCAGCAATGCGGCTTTTCTAAGATACGCAAGTTAGCACTATCTAACCGCATAACACTGTACTGAGGTTAGATAAAACTAACACATAAAGAAATGATAGCGATGCGAGAAAGTGAGAGATACCCATGAAATACAAGATTGAGAAGAACACCGTACAGGAGACGCTGATCATCCCGCTTTATTCCCGAAAGCTATGCTCGGAGTTGTATCCGAACCTTTATCGGGACGAGATGGCGGTACACCTGATCGACCAGATCGACTATGACTTTTCACAGGTGGAGAAAAAATCCCACGGCCTGATGCAACGTTTCGGTTCGCTGGAGGTTGCTATGCGGCAGAATGACCTTGCGTGGGAGGTACAAAATTATCTGGCAGACCATCCCGATGCGGCGGTGGTCAATTTGGGCTGTGGACTTGATAGTACCGGCAGAGCTTGTGACAATGGCAGCTGTAAAATTTACAATCTGGATTTTCCGGATGTTATCGCCGTACGCAATCAATTACTGCCTGCCGGAGACCGTGAGGAAAATATTCCCTGCAATTTGAATGATACGGAATGGTTTACCAAAATTGACGCGTCCGGAGGGGCGATATTCTTTGCCTCCGGAGTATTCTATTATTTTCTGACGGAGCAAGTCAGGACGCTGGTACAGGCAATGGCTGACAGTTTTCCCGGTGGTGTGCTGGTATTTGACGCAGCGAACCGGACAGCGGTTAAGATGATAGCAAAGACATGGCTAAGGAGCGCTAAAATTCAGGATGTGGGAGCGTATTTTGCGGTTTCGGATGCGAAAAGTGAGATTTCCCTGTGGGACAGCAGATTACAGGTCACAAGCCGTGGATATATGCTGGGCTACAATGATCTTCGCGATCCTTCCGTCAGCGGATTATTCCGTTTCCTTGCCAAGACCGGTGACAGAATCATGAAGATGCAGATTGTAAGGATCAGTTTTGGAAAGGAGCAATTATAATGAAACACATTCATTTTGATACTGAAAGTGACGGATTTTACGGCGCATATTGGGAGTGCAGGGGCGGCTCGGACTGCACTGTCATCGCTATGCTTGGCGACGATCCCGAGGATTATATGGCGCGCTCTGCGGTAAAATGGCTACTTCGCCTCGGCGTAAACGTATTGACCATGTCGCCCGCAAAAAAGGACTATAGTCATCACAACTACCCGCTTGAGTGCATCGAAAAAGCAATAGCATGGCTCAAATCGCACGGCAGCGCAAAGATAGGAATTGCGGGAGCCTCAACTACGGGAACTCTTGCGTTGACGGCTGCTTCGATATTCGATGATATTTCTCTGACCATCGCAATGACACCAAGCGATTTCGTATGGCAGGGGTTCATGCAGGGCAAAAAGGACGGCTGCAAGGAATGGCCAATAGAGGGTGAATCGCTTTTCTCCTACAAGGGCAGACCGCTGCCTTACATGCCGTT
This sequence comes from Simiaoa sp., assembly GCF_051972595.1. NCBI lineage: Bacteria > Bacillati > Bacillota > Clostridia > Lachnospirales > Lachnospiraceae > Simiaoa > Simiaoa sp. The sequence goes on from NZ_JBOKRY010000039.1 coordinate 3,531, forward strand.
TTGCTATAAACACCCCGACTATTGGCAAACAATCTCGGAGGAGTCCAGACGTACCGGCAATATGGTAGCCTCACGCAAGCTGTTTGACGACTCCGAAGCGGCACACCCGATAGCAGAGGAGGAATTCATAAAGGTCGAGAATATCCGTGGCAAGCTGTTCCTTGTCGGTGCAGAGGATGATGCTTTATGGGACACTGCAAAATACATCCGCCGCATGGAGAAACGTCTTGCGGTACAACCGCACACCTGTGAAGTAGAGGCACTCATATATGAACACGGCACACACTTTGTTTTCCCGGAGGGGATGCTCAAGACCATGCTGCCCGTAGGTTCTGCACTCTTTGTCACTCTGGCATTCAGTGCAGCAAAAAAATATCCCGGGGAGTGCAAAACGGCACGCATTGAAATTGATCGTCGTATGACACACATTATATGTGAGTGGCGTGACAAATAGTGACCTGTTTTGAAAATACCTCTTGACAAATACCCTATAGGGGTATACCTTGTAGAAAAGACGAGATATACCCCTATAAGGTATTTTGTATAGCTGCAACAATTAGTCCTTCTACATATATTGAACGCTGTTATGTGATCGGAGGACAATAAAGAATATGTGGGCATTTAGAAAAAAATAGCAGGAACCGGCTTCAGAATGGGAGAAAGTATGGCAGAAAAAATAGAAGAAAAATTAGAAGAGAAGGGCATGGAATGTTGCCATTGTCATCAGAAAGCAACACCTCGCTCTGAAAAAGAAAGAAAACAATTACAGAACCGTTTAAGCCGCATGACCGGGCAACTGAACGGTATCAGCCGGATGCTGGAAGAAAACCGCTACTGCGGAGATATCCTGACGCAGGTAGCTGCGGTGGAGAGCGCCCTGCAGGCTTTTGGCTATGCAATCCTGAAGGAACATATGGAGACCTGCGTGGTGGAAGAGATCCGGAAAGGGAATACTGCTATCGTAGATGAAGCAGTGGATCTGGTAAAAAAATTGAAATAAGAGAGGCATGACTGCGGATAAAACTGTAAATTTGTGCTGTAAGGCACTGAAAATAACAGAAACTTTGCAGTTTATGGAAAGGCAAGGTTATTTTTATGAAGGAAAGATATCATGTTACGGGAATGTCCTGCTCTGCATGCTCTTCGCATGTGGAAAAGGCAGTCAATAAACTGGAAAATGTGGAAAAAGCATCCGTGAATCTGTTAACCGAGACCATGGATGTGACCTATGACGAGACGAAGATCACTTCGGCGGAAATCATCGATGCTGTGGTGAAAGCAGGCTATGGCGCTTCGGTGATGACCGAAGGCAGTGTGGCAGGTGCAGGCGGACAGAGCACTTCCGGAAATGCTGGAAGTATAGGAAGGTCCGCAGTCGACGGCAAGCAGGAATTGCAGCAGAAGCTGGATGCAGACGCAAGAGCCATGAAGTGGCGGCTTGGAATCTCCATCGGCTTCCTGATCCCGTTAATGTATGTGTCCATGCACCACATGCTTAAAGAATGGTTTGGAATTCCGGTTCCTGCATTTATCGTGAATACTATGCACGGCAATGCCAACGCTATGAATTTTGCAATGACACAGTTTTTACTGTTGTTGCCGATTCTGTATGTGAACCGGAAGTTTTTCTCCGTAGGATTTAAAACCCTGGCGCACCGTAGCCCAAACATGGACAGCCTGATCGCCTTAGGATCCGGCGCAGCACTGGTGTACGGCATTTTCGCCATGTACCGGATCAGCTATGGCTTAGGTTACGGTGACATGGCAGTAGTAGAACATTATTCCCACGATCTGTATTTTGAATCCTCCGGTACGATCCTGACCCTGATCACGGTCGGAAAATATCTGGAGAGCCGTTCCAAGGGCAAGACCAGTGAGGCTATTACCAAACTGATGAATCTGGCTCCCAAGGTGGCAATCCTCGTAACCGGGGACGGACAGGAGAAGGAAGTGCCTACGGAGAGCCTGCAAAAGGGCGACATTTTCCTGGTAAAGCCCGGAAGTCTGGTACCGGTGGACGGCATCGTGCTGGAGGGTAACTCCAGTGTGGACGAAGCAGCCATCACCGGTGAGAGTGTCCCTGTGGAGAAACAGGCGGGCGACCATGTGGTTTCTGCTACCGTGAACAAAGCAGGTTTCTTAAAATGCCGTGCGGACCGTGTCGGCGATGATACGACGCTGGCACAGATCATCCGCTTAGTGGAGGAAGCCAGCGCCAGCAAGGCTCCGATTGCACAGCTGGCAGATAAGGTGGCAGGGGTCTTCGTGCCTACGGTCATGACCATTTCCCTGATCACTCTGATCGTATGGCTGCTAAACGGCGCCACCGCGGAATTCGCTATTTCCACAGCCATTGCCGTACTGGTGATTTCCTGTCCCTGTGCGCTGGGACTGGCAACTCCGGTGGCTATCATGGTGGGTACCGGCGTAGGAGCAGGTAACGGCATCCTGATCAAGACCGGGGAAGCCTTACAGCAGGCCAAGGAGATCGACACTGTGGTGCTGGACAAGACCGGAACCATCACAAGCGGCAAGTTAAAGGTAGAAGAAGTAGGCGGTTATCAGAGTGATTTTCCTGCGGATGCCATGATGCAGATCGCAGCGGCGTTAGAGAAAAAGAGTGAGCATCCGCTGGCAGAGGCGGTAGTGGAATATGCGGAAAGATTCCGTCTGACAATTCCGGAAATCGTGGATTTCAAGGCAACCTTCGGCCGTGGTGTGGAAGGTGCGCTGGCAGCGGATTTCCGGGCAGTGGAAGTAACAAAAAATGACGGTCCTACGGCGGTGTTTTATGCCGGAAAACAAAACGACACCACAGATGTCTCCGGCAAGACCGCAAAACAGAACCTGATGGCGGAAAACGCACTATCGCATACCGACAACGTAATAATTCCGGCAGGTACGAAGTTTTATGTAGGCAATCTTGCATTTTTACAAGAGAAGAATATCATACTGCCGCAGGGAGCCGCAGAAGGTCTGAACCGGATGGCAGACGAAGGCATGACACCGCTTCTGGTGGCGCAGGAAGGAAGATTCTTAGGGATCATCGGTGTATCAGATACTGTCAAAGCCACCTCCTATGAAGCAATCAACGCATGGGAGAAAATGGGTGTCAGAGTCATCATGCTGACCGGAGACAACCGCCGCACCGCGGAAGCCGTACGGCAGAAGCTTGGCATCTCCGAAGTCGTGGCAGAGGTACTGCCGCAGGATAAGGAGAAAAAGGTCAGTGAATTGAAAGCACAGGGACACAAGGTAGCCATGATCGGCGACGGTATCAACGATGCTCCCGCATTGGCGGCAGCAGATGTGGGTATGGCTATCGGCGCAGGTACCGATGTCGCCATGGAGAGTGCTGACATTATCCTGATGAAAAACGATCTGCGGGATGCGGTGACCGCCATGAAGCTGAGCCGTTCCGTGATCCGTAATATTAAGGAAAACCTGTTCTGGGCATTTTTCTACAACTGCATCGGCATCCCTCTGGCGGCCGGTGTGTTGTATCCGGCATTCCAGATCCGGCTGAATCCCATGTTCGGCGCGGCAGCCATGAGCTTAAGCAGTATCTTCGTCGTGGGAAATGCCCTGCGGCTGAGAGGCTTTAAGAGCGGATTCACCCCGCTGAAAAAGGGAACATCGAAAGCATCCCATAAGGAAATCGAGATAACGCATGCAGCTGCGGAGGAAGAACAGTGCATACTGAAAACCCCCGTAGAGCAAAATAACAGACAAGATGTAAAGCAGGAGAAAGAGAGGACAAACACAATGACAAAAGTAATCAGCATCGAAGGAATGATGTGCAATCACTGCACCGGAACCGTACAGAAGGCACTGGAGGCAGTAGAAGGCGTGAAAGCTGTAACCATGAGCCTGGAGCAGAAAAACGCTACCGTGGAACTGGCATCCGATGTGGCAGATGAGGTACTGACCAAGGCTGTGGTGGACGCAGGATATGAGGTGAAGGGAATTACCACAAAATAAGGTTTTACCGTCAGCTTTTGCCAACGTAAAAGGAGAAATGGCGCTGACCAGATGTTATGTTTACAGACATGACACTGGGCAGCGCCGTTTTGGGTCTATAGAGGAAGAAGTGATCCACAGGTACTTTTCACTACTGTATTTCATGAATTTTTGCGGTATATGGGTCTATGCAGAAAAAAATGTCGTCTGGGTACTTAAAACATGGAAAATGAGTATCTGGAAAGTAAATTTTTCTCTATAGACCCAAAGGGAAACATTTTGTATGATTTTATGACAGAAAAAGTATCTGAGTGCCATTTTTTCCTGTATAGACCCATGCAAAAGAAAAAATAATTTTCCAAAGATTCTATATAAAGTTTATAATTTCTTAATTGATTTTCTCAGAATAAGTGTTATAGTAACAATAGAACAGATGAAACAGGAAGCATGTGAGTCTGTTCTGTGCAAAATAAATATTGTCAAAGCTTTTTATGAATGCTGGCATTCAACAAAGCTTAGGCAATGTTTAATGGTTCTGAACAGTTGCAAATTGTATAACCTTATGTGAGGAGGCGAACGATTATGAATATTGATAAATTTACACAGAAATCCATAGAAGCCGTCAACGGCTGTGAAAAGCTTGCCATGGAATATGGCAACCAGGAGATCGAGCAGGAGCATCTGCTGTACAGTCTGCTGACACTGGATGACAGCTTGATCTTAAAACTTGTGGAGAAGATGGAGATCCAGAAGGATCACTTTGTAAACCGTGCAAAACAGGCTCTGGAGAAAAGAGTAAAGGTGCAGGGCGGTCAGCCTTATGTCGGTCAGTATCTGAACAAGGTACTGGTCAGCGCATCAGATGAGGCAAAGCAGATGGGAGATGAATATGTCTCCGTTGAGCATCTGTTCCTTGCCATGATCAGGAATCCCAACAAGGAGATCGCCGAGATCTGGAAGGAATACGGCATCACAAGAGAGCGTTTTTTACAGGCTCTGTCTACCGTAAGAGGTAACCAGAGAGTTACCAGTGACAATCCGGAAGCTACTTATGATACTTTGGAAAAATACGGTCAGGATCTGGTGGAGAAAGCGAGAAACCAGAAGCTGGATCCTGTCATCGGACGAGACAGTGAGATCCGTAATGTGGTACGTATCCTGTCCCGTAAAACGAAGAACAACCCTGTACTTATCGGTGAACCCGGTGTCGGTAAGACCGCCGTGGTGGAAGGACTGGCACAGCGTATTGTAAAAGGTGATGTACCGCAGGGACTGAAGGATAAGAAGATTTTCGCACTGGATATGGGTGCACTGGTAGCCGGTGCAAAATACAGAGGCGAATTCGAGGAACGTCTGAAAGCCGTACTGGATGATGTGAAGAACAGCGACGGACAGATCATTCTGTTCATTGATGAGTTGCACACCATCGTCGGTGCCGGTAAGACAGATGGCGCTCTGGATGCAGGCAATATGTTAAAACCTATGCTGGCTCGTGGTGAGCTGCACTGTATCGGTGCTACCACCCTGGATGAATACAGACAGTATATTGAAAAAGATGCCGCTCTGGAACGTCGTTTCCAGCCGGTTATGGTAGAAGAACCTACTGTGGAGGACACGATTTCTATCCTGCGTGGACTGAAGGATCGTTATGAAGTATATCATGGCGTTAAAATCATGGATAATGCGCTGGTAAGTGCAGCCGTACTTTCCAACCGTTATATCACCGACAGATTCCTGCCGGATAAGGCAATCGACCTGGTGGATGAAGCCTGCGCTCTGATCAAGACCGAGATGGACAGTATGCCTACGGAGCTGGATGAACTGCAACGTAAGGTGACACAGCTGGAGATCGAGGAGACTGCTCTGAAAAAAGAGGATGACCGGATCAGTAAGGAACGTTTGGCTGATCTGCAGAAGGAACTGGCAGAGTTAAAGGATCAGTTCAATACGAGAAAAGCACAGTGGGATAACGAGAAGGCATCCGTAGATAAGCTTTCCAAGCTGCGTGAGGACAGAGACCGTATCAACAATGAGATCCAGATTGCAGAGCGGGAAGGAGACTATGAGAAAGCGGGCAGATTAAAATACAGCGAACTTCCTGCACTGGAGAAACAGCTGGAGCAGGAGGAAAATAAGGTCGGCGAATCGGATATGTCGCTGGTACATGAAAAGGTGTCTGAGGAAGAGATCGCAAGGATTATTTCCCGCTGGACCGGCATACCGGTAGCAAAACTGACCGAGAGTGAGCGTAACAAGACCCTTCACCTTGACGAAGAACTGCACAAACGTGTAGTTGGACAGGACGAAGGCGTGACTAAGGTTACCGAAGCTATCATCCGTTCCAAAGCCGGCATCAAGGATCCCAGCAAGCCCATCGGTTCCTTCCTGTTCTTAGGACCTACCGGTGTGGGTAAGACGGAGCTGGCGAAGAGCCTGGCAGCAGCACTGTTTGACGACGAGAACAACATGGTTCGTATCGATATGAGTGAATACATGGAGAAATATTCTGTCTCCCGTCTGATCGGTGCGCCTCCCGGATATGTAGGATACGAAGAGGGTGGTCAGCTGACCGAAGCTGTCCGGAGAAAACCTTACAGCGTGGTATTGTTTGATGAGATCGAAAAGGCCCATCCTGATGTATTCAATGTACTGTTACAGGTACTGGATGACGGGCGTATCACCGATTCTCAGGGGCGTACCGTAGATTTCAAGAATACGATCCTGATCATGACATCCAACATCGGCGCAAGCTATCTGCTGGATGGCATCAACGAAGACGGTACCATCAAGCCGGAGGCAGAGGCAGCAGTCATGAACGACCTGCGTGCACATTTCCGTCCGGAATTTCTGAACCGTCTGGATGAGACGATCCTGTTCAAGCCTCTGACCAAAGATAATATCGGCGGTATCATTCATCTGATCATTGCCGATCTGAACAAGCGTCTGGAGGATAAGCAGCTGACGATCCGTCTGTCGGACGAGGCTATGCAGTACATCGTGGATAACGCGTATGACCCGGTCTATGGTGCACGACCTCTGAAACGTTATATTCAGAAGTATGTGGAGACCCTGGCTGCCAAGATGATCCTGGCAGATCAGGTGGAGGAGGGCGATACGATCGTCATTACCGTAGAGGACGACAAGCTTTCCGCAAAATGTGAGAAAGGCTCTAAAAATAAATAAGCAGTAATACGAAAAGCGAAAGTGGCAGACTTGTCATTTTCGCTTTTTTCGTTTAAGATAATAGTAATAAAATTTTTAAAGAGAGGTTTTTTTATGATACCACAGGATCCTGTCATGTTATTAAGCTTTATCAATCTGAAACTCCGTGACTACTACGGAAACCTGGAGCAGCTTTGCGATGATCTGGAAGTGAATGAACAGGAGATCAGGGATAAGCTGGCATCCATCGATTATCATTACAATGAAGAGAGGAATCAGTTTGTATAATACAACCAGTAGTCTTACAGGGAAAAAGGGAACCAGATGTCTGATCTGCACCGGCTGCGGCAGATGTCCCGGAGTGATCCGGGGGATGCAGGTGGTGACGGAAAAACTGGAGTTTCCTCCGTTATCTTTGCAGAATACGGAAGGTATCCGGCTGATGACAGTGGATATCGGAACGACTACCATTGCTATGCAGCTCTATGATGCAGACGGTAAAATAGTGGACAGTTTTCCGAGTGTGAATCCCCAGGTCGGCTACGGTGCTGATGTACTCTCCCGGATAGAGGCAGCAAGGGATCCGGGGAAGGCTGCGGATATGCAGAAAAAAGTCCTGGACCTCATTGAAAAGGGAGTACAGCGGTTTTCCAAAAAATTGCAGGAGAAGGAGTCTATACAGATGGTCATTGCGGCGAATACCACCATGACCTATCTGCTGATGGGCTGGGATCCGGCAGAGCTGGGCAGGGCACCTTTTCGGGTAAGTCATTGCGGAGCCACAGACACACAGATCGCAGGCGTTCCCTGTCATATTATTCCCGGATTGTCTGCCTTTGTCGGCGGGGACATCACAGCGGGAATACTGGCCTGTCAAATGCTGGAGCAGGAGGAACCTATGCTGCTCATCGATCTGGGTACCAATGGTGAGATGGCGCTGGGGAATAGACAGAAGCTGTATGCCTGTGCCACGGCGGCGGGACCTGCCTTCGAGGGCGGGGCAAACCGTGGTATCTGGGGTGCGGATATGGTGAAATTGTTACAAAAGCTTCTGGAAGAAGGACTGATGGATCGGCAGGGACTGTTAAAGGAACCTTATTTCACGAGGGGGATCCGTATCGGAGATGTACTTGTGACGAAAGAAGCCGTGCGTGCAGTACAGCTGGCGAAGGGAGCCATTGCCGCAGGCATAGAGATCCTGACGGAAAGCTATGGAATAAGACTTTCGGACATTTCCAGGGTGGTGCTGGCGGGAGGTTTTGGCTATTATCTGGACCCGAAGGCAGCTGTCGCCATCGGACTGCTTCCGAAGGAACTGACAGATCGTACCGTGACCGGCGGAAACACAGCACTTAGTGGTGCTGCACTGGTGGGAAACAGGATACTGACCGGACAGCTGCGATCATGGGATGATCTGCACCGGCGGCAGGAATTACAGATTCAGATATTGAATCTGGCAGAGCAGGAAAAATTCACAGAAACATTCTTAAAAAAGATGGATTTTTGTTAAAATTGCGCAAAAAAATATAACAAAACGCATAAAATGTTGTTTCATTATAGCAATAATTATGGTATACTTCTTAATATGATTACATGTATCGGAGGATATTGTATGAGTACGAATGTTGAGAAAACCAAAAAGTCTCTTTTTGCGGGGAAAAAAGAGAAAGCTTCCAAAAAGAAGCCAAAACTTGAGAAAAAGGTGACAAAAGTACCGAAGGAGAAGTCTGTAAAGACAAAGACACCGAAGAAGACATCCGGCAGGAGTGGGAAAAGCTCCAAACTGTTCAGTATACGCAATAAGATCGTAGTATGTTTTCTGGTGCCGATCGTGTTCATGATCATTATCGGCATTTCGGCATATCAGAAGTCTGCGGAAGGCTTAAGTGAGAAATATACGGATTCCACGTTACAGACTGTGCGCATGGCGACAGAATACTTGGATATGACCTGTGATTTTATCCGTTCCGAGGGCTTAAAGTATGCGTATGACGATGATCTGCGGAAGTATTTCCTGGGAATGTTCGAGGACAATCCGGTAGACAAGCTGAACTTCCTGACAGCTACGAAGTCGAATCTATTATCGGTGCAGACGTCGAATCCGTTCATCAGTCATATGCACATTATTCCCAAGGAAGGTGTGGGACTTTTGTCTACTAAGCTTTCTTCCGGTGTGGATGGATTCCTGGATGAATATAAGGAGTCGGTAGCTTCCGGTGCCGGCAGAAGAAGCATCCCGCAGTGGATCGACAGTCATCCGGTGCTGGATGACAAGGTAAAAGAGACATATCGGGACTACATATTGTCATTCCAGATGATGAGCCAGTCTAATAACGCCTGCGTTGTTATTGATATGAAGCCTTTGGCTATTACAAACTTTTTGAAGGAAATTGATATCGGTGATGACAGTGTCATCGGATTTATCACTCCGGGTGGAAGAGAACTGGTAGTGGAGCAGCTGGAAGATGGTGAAGAGAGCACTCTGGCTGAGGATGAGACTGTATTCGTCGATCATGAGTTCTATAATGAAGTAATGGATCAGGCAGTATCGGATTCCGGTACCGCGGAAGTGGATTTCCGTGGAGAAAAATACCTCTTTATCTATAGCAGCAGTGCGGAAGTGGGCTTTACCACCTGTGCACTGGTACCTATGCGTGTGGTGACCAGCCAGGCTATGGAGATCCGTAATATGACGATTAGCCTGGTGATCCTGGCCTGTGTGATCGTAGTGATCGTGGGTATTTTTATTACAGTCGGTATCGAGAATAACATGAAACGTATCTCCAGAAAGTTTGGTGATGTGGCACAGGGTGATCTGACCGTGACGGTATCAGCTAAGGGTCATGATGAGTTCCAGGATCTGGCAGGATCCGCGACGAACATGATCGCGAATACTAAGAAGCTGGTAAATCAGGTAAGCAATGCCACTGGAGAATTAGAAGTTTCTGCGCAGAATGTGGGACAGGCTTCCGAACTGATCCATGAGTATTCCCAGGATATTACCCGTGCCATCGGAGAGATCAATGAAGGTATGGAGGAACAGTCCAGACATGCACAGGAATGTGTGGAGAAGACGGATATTCTCTCCAATGAGATCCAGGAAGTCAGCCATGTGGTAGAGCGTGTTGAGAAACTGGTAGATGAGACCGAAGGCATGATCAACAAGGGAATGGAGATCGTACAGGTACTGGGTGAACGTGCCGGTGAGACAACACAGATGACTGTGAAGGTAAGCGAGAGCATTGAATCCCTCCGCAAGGAATCTGAGATCATCAACAGCTTTGTTGGTACGATCACAGAGATTACGGAACAGACGAATCTGTTGTCCCTGAATGCTTCCATTGAGGCAGCCAGAGCCGGAGAGGCCGGAAGAGGTTTCGCTGTGGTAGCGGAAGAGATCCGCAAGCTGGCAGATGATTCCGCCAAGGCAGCCGGAGAGATCGGCAACAATGTTGCGAACATTACTGCACAGACGCAGAACAGTGTGGAGAGTGCAAGCCAGGCGAAAGCGATGGTAGAACTTCAGACCAAGGCTGTGGAAGAAGTAATCGCAGTATTCCGTGAGATGCAGGCCCGTATGAGTCAGCTGATCGAGGGACTGAAGGATATCGTGATAAGTACCGAGAAGGCTGATGGCGAGCGTAGTGCAGCGGTAGCGGCAGTGAAAAATATCTCAGATATTATCGAAGAGACCGCAGGCAGTGCAGAAACCGTCAATGACGTAGCTAACAAACTGCTCTCACATGTAGAGAAACTGAGTGACACCGCAAATGTGCTGGATGAGAATATGGAAGGACTCAAGAACGAGATCTCCGTATTTAAGATCTGAGGATAAGTATTTATAAGAAGGAGTTAAAGGAAGATCCGGAACAGAAGGGGCCGGATCTTCCTTTACTTGGTTTCGGAACGAATTGCTACGGTAGGAATTGCGGAGTATTCTCATGCATATATTTGGGATGAAAGCTGACAGGCGGATGACTTGGCAATGAGAAAAGTGTTGGCGGGTATTCTGATCTTTGATGTGGTCATGGGCATATTATGTCTGGTAGTGGGAACAAGGCAATATGCAGGGGATAGGCAATTGAATACCCGGGAGGGAAAAATTCAGGAATTACGGGAAACACTGGCAGGAGATGTCAACTGTGAGGAAGAACTTGCTCAGAAGATTGCCCTGACTTTTGATGACGGACCGCATCCGAAGTACACGGAGCAGCTTTTGGATGGACTGAAAGAACGGAATGTGGTAGCTACTTTTTTCGTGACTGGGGAGAATGCGGAGAATTATCCGGAGATCATCCGAAGAGAACAGGAAGAAGGGCACCTGATCGGCAACCATACTTACAGCCATATACAGTTGACTTCCCGTAACCGGGAGGCTTTCCGGGAGGAACTGGTGAGGACCAATGCGGTCTTAGAAGAGATCACCGGAGAGAAAACCAGTTTCGTTCGGCCGCCCTACGGCAGCTGGGATAAAAGTTTTGAGAAGGAACTGAACATGTTTCCGGTATTGTGGAATATTGACCCCTTAGACTGGTGCTCCCATAATGCGGAATGCATTGCAGCCAGGGTAGTGGAGAAAGCAGGAGATGGGGATATCATCCTGATGCATGACTATTATGATACTTCTGTTATTGCGGCGCTGGAAGTGATAGATGCTTTGCAGGGAGAGGGATTTCAGTTTGTGACGGTGGAAGAGCTTCTGTTTGACTGATAAATTATCCTTGCATCCTACCGTAATGTACGCATATAATATGAAGAGCAAGAGTGGAAAAATATGTCAGATGGGTGCGATGAAATGTTCGCATCGTACTTAAAGGAAAACGAATGATAAAAATAGCTTTTTGTGATGATGATCTGTCAGTGCTTAAGGAATTAAGCATATTAATGGACAGATATCGGGTGGAAAGAAATCAGGATATAACTTATGCGGCGTTTCACAGTCCGCTGGAGCTGTTGGCAGAGGTAGAGCGGGGAACTGAGCTTGATATTATTTTCCTGGATGTCCTGATGCCGGGACAGAATGGGATCAGCACCGCAAAGGAGATCAGGAAATATGATACTTTGGTGAAGATCATATATTTGACATCCTCGGCGGAATATGCGGTGGACTCCTATTCGGTAGGTGCCTATTTTTACCAGCTGAAGCCGATCTGGCAGGAAAGCTTCTATCGTCTGATGGATTCGGTGCTCTCGGAGTGCCGCCGGAATGAGGAAAAGAGCCTGATCCTGCGCAGCAAGTCAGGAATCACCAGAATGGATCTGGACAAGCTGCAGTATTGTGAAGTGATGGGACGTACCTTATTGTTTCACAGGCAGGACGGAGTTGTCCTGGACAGCGCCGGAAGACTGGATGATCTGTGCGAACAGCTCAAGGATTATGATTGCTTTATCCGCTGCCACAGGTCTTATCTTGTTAATCTGGCATATGTGCAGAATATTTCCAGTAAGGCCGTCACAATGTGCAATGGTACTGAGATCCCGATCCCACATGGAAAATATTCGGAACTGAAAGACAGATTCTTTGATTATTTCTTTCAAAAAAATCAGACAATTCTTGGATAATTTTAAGCGGCCACGACCGGAGAACACCTTCTCCGGTCGATTCATGTCATTTTCGGGTCGATTCATGTCAAAAATGGTTTTCCAATGGAAAAATAAGGTACAATTCTTTCAGACAACAGAAAACTGTTGCTGAAAGGAGAAAAATATTATGAAGAGAAAAGTGATCACATGCGTTATGGGCCTGGTACTGGCAATGTCATTAGCAGCCTGCGGTGAGGAAGAAGTGGTTGTGGAGAACACCAGTGCAGAAGTAACAGTAGAGGTACAGACCACAGAGGCGGCAGAAACTCCGGCGGAGACTGCTGCAGAGACAGATACAGAAGCAGAGGGTGGCCCCCTGTTACAGGTGGAGGTTATGGAGATTCCGGATCTGAGCGGCACGGAATGGACTTTTGCAGGCGGTATGATTGACGGTGTTGAAATGGAGGAAGAGGATCTGAATGCAACACTGGAGACTTACGGCGGTACTTTAGGGCTGGTATTCGGTGAAGACGGTGCAGTTACCATGGTACAGGGTGGCGGAAATGCAGAAGGTACATATGAGTATTCCGATGATAACACTGCTATTAAGATGACCCTGGATTTCGGAGGAACAGAGATTTCTTACGCAGGCTTTTTGTCTCAGGTAGGTGATACCGTGACACTGATCGCCATGTCTGATATGAATGGTTATGACGGACTTTATTTTGTACAGTAAAACACAGCAGGAAATATTGGAAAAGTAGAAAGAATGAAAAGGGGAGGGAAGAAATGACGATAGAAATTGTAATTATCGTAATGTTGCTTGCCTCCCTTTTTGGAGCCTGGGTATTGTCGGTGTGGCGTAAACTGGAGATGCAGGAAGAAAATATCCGCAATGCCTTACATCAGACACTGGTACAGCTTTCCGCCGAACGGGAAGCACTGGAAGGCTTGACGGAGCTTTTGAAAGATGTCATTGATGCAGAACTCTTACAGGAGATGAGATGTTCTCTGGAGAATGCACAGGATGGCGGAGAAGTACGACAGCCGGAGTGGATATCAGAACGACAGAGAGAATTATTAAGAATACAGAATAAAATTGCAGAGATCTCGGAAAGTATGCAGCTTTTGCAGACACAGGAGACCTATCAGAAGTACTGGAAAGCAGCGAAAAGCTATGAACATATGGTGGAGACCAGCGGACTGATCTATAACGATTCGGTGGAAAGCTATAATGGGATGCTCCGTAAGATGCCGGATCGTATAGCAGCGGGAATCTGTGGGTTCCATCGGAAAAAAATGATCGAGATCATGTAAGCTATATACATTTTAAGGAGGGTAAAGTTATGGGATTATTTACAAATAACAAAAAACTATGTCCGATCTGTGGAAGCCCAACACCGAGACTTTTGGCATCGGCAGTGGATGGACAGAATCTGTGTAAGGAGTGCGCAGGCAAAATCAATCTGCCGGATGGTGTACAGGATGGCATGACGGTGGACGATTTTCGGGAATATATCAACATCCATGATGCGAACAAGCCGTTACGCGACAGCTTTACAGAGACTTATCGCTATAATTTCGGCTTTTTTAAGGGAGCGTTATTGTTGGATCTGGATCATCAGCTGCTACGTCTCGGAGACGGCGAAGCGGTATTTGCCATGGAACCTGCAAATATCAGATCTTTCCGCATTTTAGAGGATGGCGAAGTATTATTTGAGGGAGAAAAGGGGAACTTCCGGAGCTACAAGAGTGATATCAGGGAACGGTTAAAAGAATTGAAGCCCAGGATTGAAGAATACAAGATGCTGCGGCATGAGTATGAGATCATGGCAGAGATGGAGCGCAACAGAGAGCAGAACGGCAGGGATAATGACAGAGATTTCAGGGACCGGGTAACAGAACCGGACTTCAATGTACCTAATCCGGTAGACAAATTTACAGTGGAGATCATCCTGGAGCATCCTTACTGGAAGAACTTCTATAAGGAGACGGGTGCACCGAAATTCAACAGCGATCATCCCAGTACCATTGATTATCTGGATGATTATACGCAGAAGACAGAGGAACTGCACGCACTGGCACAGAATCTGATGCAGCTGATCGATCCGCAGGCGCAGGAACAGGTAATAGATCCTCATGCTTCCGCACAAAGCCAGGGCACTCAGAGTGCACCGCAGACCGCACCTGTACAGACAGAGGATCCGACTGTGGCATTGCCCAAGTATAAGGCATTGATGGATGCCGGCGTTATCACAGCAGAGGAGTTTGAAGCGAAGAAGAAACAGCTGCTTGGACTGTAAAAAGTGAATATTTCAAATTGACGGGCGCATGGCTGTCGGATATACTATAAGAGTGTGATATCTTACATGGGTATGATACGGAAAGCAGGATCTGACAGCCATGAGTAGTTTACAAAAGAAAGAAACATTATTGATCGTTGATGATTCCAAATTTCAAAGAGTAGTGATCAGACAGTCTCTCGGGGAGTATTTTAACTTCGCAGAGGCTGTTTCCGGTGAAGAATGCCTTCAGATCATGGAGAAGGAAAGTGATGCCATTGATCTGGTTCTGCTGGATCTGGTCATGCCGGGCATTGACGGCTTCGAAGTACTGCGTCGCAGACAGAGTATGGAAGGCTTCAAGGATACGCCTGTCATTGTTCTGACCAATACAGAGTCCGTAGCTTCCCAGTCGGATGCTTTTGCCCTGGGAGCAGATGAATTTATCATTAAGCCGGTGGATGCCCGTATCGCACTTTCCCGTATCAACAATGCGCTGGGGGTAAAGCGCAGATTACAGAGCAGCCGGGATGAACAGAAGGCATGGGAGACCAAATCTCAGATCGATGAAATGACCAGTCTGTTCAACAAGATGACCGTAGAAAGGCTGATCACAAAGACCCTGACAGAGAATGATAACAGATTACATGCTTTGATGTTAATAGATATTGATAATTTCAAGTCTGTCAATGACGTCTATGGACATACCATGGGTGACCATGTCATCAGCGTGATCGCAGGGGTGATTTCTTCCCAGTTTCGCAGCACCGATTATGTGGGTCGTGTCGGGGGAGATGAATTCTGCGTATTGATGGCGGATATTCCGTCGAGAGAGATCGCATTGATCAAGGCAGAGAATCTGGTTAGTCTTGTAAAATATAAGGAGAACTTATCCATACCGGAAAATATATCTATTAGTGTGGGAGTAGCTTTTTCCGAAGCGGATGATCAGTGCTATGATGAGCTGGCAGCAAAAGTCGATCAGGCTCTGTACGTCTCTAAAAAATCCGGTAAAGGAAGATACAGCGTCTACGGCGAGGAACAGCAGGCTCCCGAGAAAGTCATACAGGCCCTTGTATGGTCCGGCTCCCGTAATGTTACCAGCATGATGGAATTTGCCCTGCCGGATTATGTACAGCTGAAGACAGTGGCTTCGGTGGAAGAGATCAGATCCTGTATGGAAGAAAAGACCGATGAAGATATTCCGGCATTGATCGTGGATGTATCGGAGGAAGAGGACCAGGGACAGAGGCGTTGGCAGGAGCTTCGTAAGCTGAAGGAAGAGCATACGTTTTCCATGATCGCTATCTGTAAGGAGGGCAATCTGGCACAAATGAAATGTGCTTTGGAGACGGAAGAACTTTCGGATCTCTTGCTGGCACCGCTGGAAGCGAATACGTTGAAACGACGTGTGAAGATCTGGATGCAAAATTGCAAGTTATGATAAAGTCTGTTATAATTGGCTGGAGCATATCAAAGGATGTGCTTCGGCCTTTTTGGATGATAGAAGCAGGGGATGTAACAGTATGGATTTATTTGAATATATGCGAAGCACCAATATGGAAAAAGAAGCACCGTTAGCTGCCAGAATGCGTCCCAGGACTTTGGATGAAGTCGTAGGGCAGGAGCACATCATCGGCAAGGATAAGCTTTTGTACCGTGCTATCAAGGCGGACAAGATCAGTTCCATTATATTCTATGGACCGCCCGGCACCGGCAAGACGACATTAGCAAAGGTGATCGCCAATACTACCAGCGCCGAGTTTTGTCAGATCAATGCCACCGTAGCCGGCAAAAAGGACATGGAGGAAGTGGTGGCGAAAGCCAAAGAACTGCAGGGAATGTACGGAAAACGCACGATCCTGTTTATCGATGAGATCCATCGTTTTAACAAAGGACAGCAGGATTATCTGCTTCCTTATGTGGAGGACGGTACGATCATTCTCATCGGAGCTACCACGGAGAATCCTTATTTTGAGGTGAACGGAGCGTTGATCTCCCGTTCCGTGATCTTTGAACTAAAACCGATTCCCAGGGAAGCTATTAAAGAGCTTCTGAAGAAGGCGGTTTACGATACGGATCGCGGTATGGGAGCTTACAACGGTACGATCGATGATGATGCATTGGAGTTCCTGGCGGATATCTCCGGCGGAGATGCCAGACATGCCCTCAATGCCATCGAACTGGGTATCATGACCACAGAGCCCGGCCCGGATGGTAAGATCCACATTACGCTCGATGTGGCACAGCAGTGTATTCAGAAGAGAGCGGCAAAATATGATAAAAACGGTGACAACCATTACGACACGATTTCTGCTTTTATCAAAAGCATGCGTGGCTCTGACCCGGATGCCGCAGTATATTATCTGGCAAGAATGTTAAATGCGGGAGAGAGCGTGACTTTTATCGCGAGACGTATCATGATCTGTGCATCGGAGGATGTGGGCAATGCGGATCCGCAGGCGCTGGTAGTGGCAGTGAACGCTTCCCTGGCGGTGGAACGGGTCGGTATGCCGGAGGCACAGATCATTTTAGCACAGGCAGTCACTTACATTGCTACGGCACCCAAGAGCAACCGCAGCTATGAAGCGGTATCCCGGGCGATGCAGGAAGTGCAGGCCAGCGGAGATCTGCCGATTCCCACACATCTGCAGGATGCACATTATAAAGGAGCAGCAAAATTGGGACATGGTACAGGATATAAATATGCCCATGATTACCCGAATGACTATGTGGAACAACAGTATCTGCCTTATGAGTTAAGCGGCAGGGAGTTCTATCAGCCTTCGGGCAACGGATATGAAGTGAAGATCCGTGAACATATGGCGAGAATCAAAAAAGAAGCGGCGGAATCAGAATAATTCCCGGAATTAGAATAATTCCGTAATCAGATATTTGTATATTTCCTGGTTTTTCCGCTGCCAGTTATCGCAGATGGCAGCGGCAGTCTCTTCCACGGGGACGGACAGAGTGATATCTACCAGACTGATGCCTCTGTCTTTTGCCACCAGGTGAGCTTCGTACTCACCGGAAGTAGATTTGTAGTAATCTCCGAGGACGGATACTTCGTTGCGCAGTGTGAATTCATTTTCCTGAAAATAGGTATCGATCTCCTGCTTGATGGTATCACCGATGCGGTTCTCGAAGAAATTCAGCGTTTCTTTTCCTTCGTCAGTGATGGACAGATGTGTCCGGTTGCGGATCGACTGGGTGGCGATCATGCCGGCATCCGTCAGCTCATTGATGACCTGTTGTAAGGTCAGAAAATTCGTGTATTCTTTTCCGAGGATAAAGTCGCTTACCTGTGCGGTAGTGAGGGGGAAGGTAACGCGGTTCAGCATATAGAGAACGATGAGTTTATATAGAGTAAGCGGATCTTGTAACATAATGTGAGTAACAGCCTTTCTTATAGTTATGAATAGTTGTCTTTTGGAAACAGGTCACCCTGACGGATGCCCTGTTTTTTCATGCGATGGTGCAATTCGTTGAGAACACTGCGCTTGTCCGTGCTCCAGGTGGGAGCGATCAACAGATTTTTCGGTCCGTCACCGGTGACCCGGTGGATCACGATGTCCGGGGACAGATGGGCGAGACAGGAGATGACCAGATCGATATAGGCATCGAAGGTCAGAACCTCGAACTTCCCTGCCAGGTAATCGTCCGCCAGATCGGTATCTTTCAGCACATGTAAGAGCTGCAATTTGATGCCGAAAGGCTGGATCCGGTTTAGATAATCCATTGTCTGAAGCAACTGAATATTCGTTTCCCCTGGGAGTCCCAGGATCGTGTGGACGATAAATGGAATCTGCAAAGCCTTAAGATCTGCACATGCTTGTTCAAAACAGGACAGCGGATAACCTCTGCGGATATAGCGGGCGGTATCTTCGTGGATGGTCTGAAGCCCCAATTCGATCCAGAGAAACTTGTCCGGATATTCGTCATGCAGCTTCGCCAGCAGGTCCAGTACTTCTATGCCCAGACAGTCCGGTCTCGTGGCAATGGAGATCCCACACACATCCGGATGGTCCAGGGCAGAACGATACACCTCTTCCAGATAAGGGAGAGGGGCATAGGTGTTTGTATATGCCTGAAAATAGGCAATCAGATCCTGCCCGGTTGCTTTGCTGCCGAACTTAGCCATACCTTCCGTGAGCTGTTCTGGCATTGACTTGCCTGCCATGTCCACAGCAAAATCGCCGCTGCCGCCTCTGCTACAAAAGATACAACCCCGAGTGCCAAGGGTGCCGTCCCGATTGGGACAGGACATCCGGGCATTCAGGGCTATTTTATAGCATTTATGGTGAAATGTATTTTTACAATAGGAATCCAGAGAGTAGTAGGGCTTGCCGTGCCATTCTCTTTTTATGTTATCCGGATACATTAGCGGATATGACTCTTCACGGCATTGGCTACGACTTCTGCTACCTGGGGATCGAAGGCTTCCGGCATGATATTATCATCGGAGAGCTTGTCTGCAGGTACCAGACCGGCGATGGCTTCGGCAGCGGCTAACTTCATCTCTTCAGTGATCTGGGTAGCGCGTCCTTCCAGGGCACCCTTGAAGATACCGGGGAATGCTACCACGTTGTTCACCTGATTGGGAAAATCACTGCGTCCGGTTCCAACGACACGGGCACTGGCTGCCTTTGCCACATCCGGCATAATCTCGGGAACAGGATTTGCCATGGCGAACAGGATAGAATCATGGTTCATGGAAGCTACCATTTCGGGAGTGACGATGTTAGGAGCGGAGACACCGATGAAGATGTCAGCACCCTTCAGAGCATCGGCAAGAGAACCGGTTTCGTTATTTAAGTTGGTGACCTCGGTCATTTTTTTCTGCATCCAGTTCAAGCCCTCGGTATCTTTAGAAACGATACCTACTTTATCACACATGATGATATTGGGGAAACCATAGGTCAGAAGCAGCCTGGTAATCGCCACACCGGCACTTCCGGCACCGTTTACCACTACGCGGCAGTTTTCCTTTTTCTTACCGACTACCTTCAGGGCATTGATGACACCGGCGAGTACGACGATAGCGGTACCGTGCTGGTCATCATGGAATACAGGGATGTCCAGAATCTCCTTCAGACGTTCCTCAATTTCGAAGCAGCGGGGGGCGCTGATGTCTTCCAGATTGATGCCACCAAATCCGGGAGCCAGATAGGTCACTGCCTTGATGATCTCTTCAGTATCCTGCGTATCTAAGCAGATGGGAACGGCGTTCACATTGCCGAATTCCTTGAAGAGGACTGCCTTGCCTTCCATAACGGGCATTGCTGCATAGGGTCCGATGTTACCGAGTCCCAAAACGGCACTTCCGTCGGAGACAACGGCCACGGTATTGGCTTTCATGGTGTATTTATAAGCAGCTTCCTTATCCTGGGCAATTACCTTGCAGGGCTCCGCAACACCGGGAGTATATGCAATCGCCAGATCCTCACGGGTCTTTACCGGAGTCTTGGATACGGTTTCAAGTTTACCGTTCCATTTTTCGTGCATCAGTAACGCTTTTTCGTTGGTTGTCATGACAATACCTCTTTCTTGGATTATTTGATGCCAGGGGCCTAAGGTCTTTTACCCACTTATGAGAAAGCTCATGTGGGCTTAGACCTTTTGAGCCTGGCATCAGATGTATTACGTTATGAACTATGATATAATAGAATCCGGTACTTCGCAAGGATTTGTAAAAAAATAATTTTGGGACTTCCTATTTTAAAAAATATATATTATAATAAGCGCAGATGTAGTTTTAATATCTATTTTATTTCATTGACACATCAGGATAGATCAGGAGTATTCCCCTAAGTGAACAGTTTGCAGAGTATATAATGAATACAGGAGGAGCATATGAGGGAAAAATATGAATCACTTGCATTAGTGCAGTTGAAGGAACTGGCAAAAGTGCGTGGTCTGAAGGGTACTTCCACAATGAAAAAGGCGGAGCTGGTAGAAGCCATGCTGGCAGAAGATGAGCGCTTGAAAAAAGAGGAAGAAGCGAAGGTAGCGGCAGCCAGACAGACAGCAGCAACAAGCGGAGAGCCGGAGAGAACAGAGCGTCCTGTAAGACAGGATCGTCCTTACAGACAAAAGCCGCAGGAGAACGGTGCAGCAGAGAATGTTGGAGCGAGAAGTGAAGCTTATACCAAGGAACGGTCCTTTAACCCGAACAATGTGGCTTATGACGAGAGCCAGTATCCCAAGGAATTAGACAGCGGTATTGAAGCCAGCGGTATCCTGGAGGTAATGCCGGACGGTTACGGATTTATCCGCTGCGAGAATTACATGCCCGGTGAGAATGATGTCTATGTGGCACCCAGTCAGATCCGTCGTTTTGGACTGAAGACCGGCGATATTCTGAAGGGTAACAAGCGGATCAAGACGCAGCAGGAGAAGTTCAGTGCGCTGCTGTTTGTTAAGAGCATTAACGGCTATACCGTAGAAGAGTCTGCCAAGAGAATGGCATTTGAAGATATGACTCCGATCTTCCCCGATGAGCGGATCAAAATGGAGACTCCCGGCTGCAGTGTAGCCATGAGAGTTATGGATCTGGTGAGTCCTGTCGGTAAGGGACAGCGTGGTATGATCGTATCCCCGCCCAAGGCAGGTAAGACCACCCTGTTAAAAGAGGTGGCAAAGTCCATTTTAAGTGGCAATCCCAAGATGCATATGCTGATCCTGCTGATCGATGAACGACCTGAGGAAGTTACCGATATTAAGGAAGCGATCCACGGAGATAATGTAGAAGTCATTTACTCTACTTTCGATGAGCTTCCCGAGCATCACAAGAGAGTATCCGAGATGGTGATCGAGCGTGCAAAGCGTCTTGTAGAACATAAAAAGGACGTCGTGATCCTGCTTGACAGTATCACCCGTCTGACCAGAGCATATAACCTGGTGGTTCCCCCCAGTGGACGTACTCTGTCCGGTGGTCTGGATCCTGCAGCACTCCATATGCCCAAGAGATTCTTCGGCGCAGCCCGTAATATGCGTGAGGGTGGAAGTTTGACGATTCTGGCGACCGCACTGGTAGAGACCGGAAGTAAGATGGATGATGTGGTATATGAGGAATTCAAGGGAACCGGTAATATGGAAATGGTTCTGGACAGAAAACTGTCCGAGAAGCGCATTTTCCCGGCTATCGACCTTGCAAAGTCCGGCACCAGAAGAGAAGACCTGCTGTTAACTCCGGAAGAACTGGAAGCCATCAATATCATGCGTAAGGCCTTGAATGGACTGAAGCCCGATGAGGCAACCGACCGGATCCTGGATATGTTTGCTCATACACGCAACAATGGGGAATTTGTGAACATGGTGAAGAAGAATCACTTCATTTAATTATCTGATTATCGCAAAAAATGTTAAAATAAGTCTTGCACCGCATCTTTTCTTATGGTACAATAATACCGCTGTTTGTGGTTCCATAAGCAGTGAGGATGAGAACAAGAACTTATACACGACATTTTTATAGAGAGGTGAAAGAAATGAAAGAAGGAATCCATCCCGCTTACTACCAGGCAACTGTAACCTGCAACTGTGGTAACACATTTGTAACCGGCTCCACCAAGCCCGAGCTTCACGTAGAAGTTTGCTCCAAGTGTCATTCATTCTACACTGGCCAGCAGAAGTCTGCAAGAACCGATGGCCGTATTGATAAGTTCAATAAGAAATACGGTGTTAAATAAGATTGCAAGCGAACGGTTGAGGTATTCTTATCTCAACCGTTTCTTGTCGTACAGAAAGTGTGTTCCTATACGACAAAAAGGATTCTGTTTTATACTGCATTACGAGGACAATGTTTATGGCTAGAAGAAAGAGTCGTTATTCCGGTATCGGCGGACAGGCGGTGCTGGAAGGCGTTATGATGAAAAATAAAGAAAAATACGCGGTAGCGGTCCGCAAGCCGGACGGTGAGATCGATGTGGAAGTGGAGACCTATCAGGGACTGGCACATGGAAGCAGGATCAAGGAGCTTCCCTTTATCCGCGGTATTTTTAATTTCCTGGATTCTCTGATCCTGGGAACCAGAGCGTTAAATTATTCTGCTTCCTTTTATGAAGAGGAGGACAGTAAGGAGACGAAGTTTGACAAGGCAATGGATAAAATGAGCGGCGGTAACGGAGAAAAACTGCTGTCCGGTATCGTGACGGTGATCTCGGTCATACTGGCAGTGGGAATCTTCATTGTACTTCCTTATTTTATTTCATCGCTGTTTGAGAGATTTATCCGTAATCGCTCCCTGATGGCGATCATTGAGGGTGTGATCCGTATTGCTCTGTTTTTATTGTATGTATGGGGCATCAGTGCCATGAAGGATATCCGCAGACTGTACCAGTACCACGGTGCTGAGCACAAATGCATCAACTGTATCGAGAAGGGCAGACCCCTGACGGTGCACAACGTGATGCGCAGTTCCAGACTGCATAAGCGCTGCGGTACCAGTTTTATTTTCTTTGTTATGCTGGTAAGCATCGTGCTGTTTTTCTTTATTCAGGTGGACAATGTAGCGGAGAAGGTGGTCCTTCGTATTCTGCTGATGCCTGTTGTGGCAGGAATTTCTTATGAGATCATCCGCCTGGCAGGACGCACGGATAATATATTTATTAAGATTCTGTCGGCACCCGGCATGTGGATCCAGCGTATGACCACTAAGGAGCCGGATGAGAGCATGGCAGAGGTAGCCATTGCTTCCGTAGAAGCAGTATTCGACTGGAAGAAATATTTACAGGATACTTTCGGTTATGAGGTCGATGAGAGCTGGGCGCAGGATGTCAAACCGGCAGAACCCGAGGATTAAGATGACTTACCGGGAATGTTATGAACAGGGCTGCCGCACCTTACAGGCAGCGGGAATCGAAGAAGCCACACTGGATGCGAGACTTCTGTTAGAAGCTGTGTGCGGTACGGACCGCAATGATCTGCTGGCGCACGGCGAACAGCCGGTGATGTCACAAGCGGAAGAAAAGTATCTGAACTGGATCCGTCAGCGGGCGGAGCATATTCCTCTGCAGCAGCTGACCGGTGAGCAGGATTTTATGGGGCTGACCTTTAGCGTCAATGAGCATGTGCTGATCCCGAGGCAGGATACCGAGATCCTGGTGGAGGAGGTATTGAAGGAACTCCATGACAGGATGCGGATACTGGATATGTGTACGGGCTCCGGATGTATTCTGTTAAGCCTGCTGCATTACAGCAATGATTGTGAAGGACTGGGTGTGGATCTGTCTGCGGAGGCGTTGCAGGTAGCAGAGCAGAACGCGCAGAGAATTCTTGGGGAAAACTTTTCAGAACCCAAAGACTGCGGAGTAAAAACTTTCGAAACAGAATCAGATGACGCAGAAACAGCAATAAATACTGCCGGGAATGAGACAGCAGGCAGAGTGCGATTTCAGCAGAGTGATCTGTTTGAAAAAGTAGAAGGAAAATTCGAGATCATTGTATCGAATCCCCCGTACATTGCCAGTGCTGAGGTAGACAGACTGATGCCGGAGGTGCGCGATCATGAACCGCGGATGGCTCTGGACGGAACGGCGGATGGATTGGAATTTTACCGTCGTATTATTGTAGAAGCCGGGCAGTATCTTGTGAGCAGTGGTATGCTGTTTTTTGAAATAGGCTATGATCAGGGACAGGCAGTATCGGAACTGATGCGGGAACACGGATACCGTGAAGTACAGGTGGTACAGGATTATGCCGGTCTGAATCGTGTAGTATATGGAACATATGTAACAGTCTGAGAAGACATAAAGGAAGTTATGAAGTGAGCTGTTACGAATTTATATCTGAGAGGAAAAATCTATGTTTGACAAATTGGAAGATTTATTGATTCGATTTGAAGAGATCATGGGTGAACTGCATGAGCCCACGGTCACGAATAACCAGGAACGTTTCCGCAAGCTGATGAAGGAACAGAGTGATCTGACTCCCATCGTGGACGCATATACAGAGTACAAAAAGTGCAAGCAGGATATCGAAGATTCTCTTTCCATGCTGGAAGAGGAAAAAGACGAAGAAATGCGCGAGATGATCAAGGAGACGTTAAACGACAGCAAGAAGCGCGTAGAAGAGCTGGAGCAGGAGCTGAAGATCCTGTTACTGCCCAAGGATCCTAACGATGACAAGAACGTAATCGTGGAGATCCGTGCCGGCGCCGGTGGTGATGAGGCTGCGCTGTTCGCAGCGGAGATCTATCGTATGTATGTGCATTATGCCGAGAAGCAGCGTTGGAAGGTAGAGCTGATCAACGTGGATGAGATCGGTATCGGCGGTATGAAGGAAGTCCAGTTTACCATCAGCGGACAGGGTGCTTATTCCAAGATGAAGTATGAGAGTGGCGTACATCGTGTACAGCGTGTACCGGAGACCGAGAGCGGCGGACGTATCCATACCTCCACCATCAGTGTGGCGGTTATGCCGGAGGTGGATGATGATATTGATATCGTCATCGAGGACAAGGATATCCGTATCGATGTCATGAGAGCATCCGGTAACGGCGGTCAGTGTGTCAACACCACCGACTCTGCGGTACGTCTGACCCACTATCCTTCCGGAATCGTGGTATACAGCCAGACAGAGAAGTCTCAGATCCAGAACAAGGCGAAGGCATTCGCACTGTTGAAATCCAAGCTGTATGACATCGAGCAGCAGCAGAGACACGATGCGGAAGCAGAGATGCGCCGCAGCCAGATCGGTACCGGAGACCGTTCCGAGAAGATCCGTACCTACAACTTCCCCCAGGGCCGTGTCACCGACCATCGTATTGGTCTGACCCTTTACAAGTTAGACAAAATCATGAACGGAGATATCGAAGAGATCATCGACGCCTGCATCGCAGCCGACCAGGCAGCCAAGCTGGCTAAGATGAATGAAGAATAAAATTGTAAAAGAAACGGTCTTTGGCATAAGTCAAAAGACCGTTTCAGACTGTAGACAAAACGCTTTTGGTCAGCACTCCAGAAGCGTTTTTCTTGT
>NZ_JBOKRY010000040.1:0-28219 GCF_051972595.1 Simiaoa sp.
ACCATGTTGTGAACCGACCTTTTTTTGTTGTGAAATAGCATATCACATATATCGCTTTATCTACTTCCTGTTAATTTGTTTTATCCGATACACGCTCCTGGGAGTGACTGTATCTATCAAAAAAAGAAGTCAGCAGTTTATTCACGCACTACTGACTTCCTAACAGTCTGTTATACAGAACCAGATCAACATAAAAATTTTTGTCATTAAATGTAAATCTCTTTTGGCGCTGTTCAAAGAGAAATCCTTTCCCCAACTCCAAAAGAAACTTCTGCATTTTCCCAATTACTGCCGATTCCAGATCCCTTTCATGATATGCTGCTTTATCCTCCAGCCCTGCAAATTCCAGTACATACGGAGTATGTAAAACTGGAGTGAAATTGTCTTTTCAAGGTGCTTACATTCCAGTAAGAGCGTATTGCTTCCTTCTCATAAAAGTCTCTTTCGTCCTTATCCTCTATACGCATAAGTATCTGATAATGTGTCCAGCTCAGCTTAAATGGTATTTTTTTTGTATGCCGTTTCTAATTGTCCAATTCCCGATTGGATAATTTCATCTTCTCTATCTTTGTAAGCCATGTAAAATTGACACATTCCAGCAACATTGCTTCTTGAAAAACCTCTGCCATATTACTTCTGGCACTGTCAATCAGCTTTTTTGATTTATCAAATAAATTTTGAAATTCGTTACGCTTACCGCGGCAATAAAAATCGGCATCCAGTCCGAAATGATTCGCTGTCGGATATTTGAGATTTGTATTTAAAACGCCAATATCGGTGAAAAAACACAAAAAATTCCGTACAAAAATTCCTGATTTCGGAACTTTTTTGTACGGAATCCATTGTTTTTATACTATTTACACCAAACTGACTTTTCACTTACTTCTTCTGCCGGACCAGCAGGGTGACTGCCTCCAACGAATCGGTGAACGGGAACATATCCACGCCCACGCCCTTCGCCACGCGGTAACCCTTCTTTTTAAAATACTTCAGGTCTCTGACCAGTGTCTCGGGATTGCAGGAGACGTAGACGATTCGTTCGGGGCCGATCCGGACTACGGAGCTCATGAATTCTTCGGTGCTGCCGCTTCTGGGAGGATCCATCAGGACGACATCTACTTTCGCACCCTGTCCGGCCATCTCCACCAGGAATTTCCCGGCATCGTTCTGGTAGAACTGGATATTGCGGATCTGGTTCGCCTTGGCATTGTTGCGAGCATCCCGTACAGCATCGGCATTTAACTCCACACCGATGACCTTGCCGGCCTTGTCGCTGGCGATCATGCCGATCGTTCCGGTTCCGCAGTAGGCATCCACCACAGTCTCTTTGCCGGTGAGTCCGGCATACTCCAAAGCTTTCCCATAGAGTATCTCGGTCTGTACCGGATTCACCTGATAGAAGGATTTGGGAGAAATACGGAACCTCTTACCGCACAGTTCATCCTCAATATATCCCTTGCCGTAGATCACATGCTCCTTGTCGCCAAGTACCATGCTGGTATTTCGATTGTTAACATTGATGACCACGGTAGTGATCTCCGGGTGAAGCTTCAGCAGTGCCTTCACAAAATTATTCTTGGAGGGCAGGATCGGGGAAGCCAGCACCAGTACCACCATAATCTGGCCGGTGACATGTCCGGTGCGGATCAGGACATGGCGCAGCAGTCCGTATCCGGTATCCTCATTGTAAGGGCGGATATGAAAAGATTTCAGCAGCCCTCTTATAGAGACAATGATCTCATCCGCTTTGGCATTCTCGATCAGACAGCTGTCCACGGGAACGATCCGGTGGCTCTTCTGCTCATAGATGCCGGAAATGGCATCATGATAACGATTCTCGCCGAATACCGCGTGTACCTTATTACGGTAATGCTCCGGATGCTCCATGGGTATCATGCCCTCTATTTTGCAAAAGGGAGCCAGCAGCTCCCCTAATTGCTTTTCTTTCTTTTTCATCTGTTCCGCATACGGCTTGTTGATCCAGCTGCACCCGCCGCATTTATCAGCCACCGGGCAGAGACCACTCTTCTTTTTAACAGCCGTCTTTTCCCGGCCCTGTCCTACGGGCACCCGGTTTTCCTTGCCTGCCGTCACTTTAGTTTTTCTCGCCGCATTGGCTTTTCCCGTTGCTTTGGTCTTCCCTGTCCCAGTCACACCCCCGGACGTTCTTCTGTCATTTCTGTTATCGTTCTTCATCATCCCGCCTGACTTCATTTAATCGTCCAGTCTCCTCATCTCAGTGTAGGCTAATAATAACGGTCCCACACCCTTGGCATCGTCTTCCACGATGGGCTCTGACATATAGTATTCGAAGCTACCGTCACGGCGGCGGTTATCCTCCGGTCCCAGTCCTGCTACAAGGCAGATACCACCGAGGCTTAAATGTCCGTCCTTCTCCTTCAGATAGCGGTCACAGATACCCTGGAATGCCTTTAATCCATAGGCTCTGTAAGACTCCGGTAAAAATCCGAGTCTCACGCCCTTCAACAGGGAGTAAGCCATGATCGCACTTCCACTGGTCTCTAAGTAGTTCGGCTCCCTGCCGCCCAGTGCAGGAAGCTGGTACCACATACCGCTCTCATCCTGGAATTTTAACATGGAATCGATCAGATCCACGAATACCTTCTTCAGATTGTCATACTCTGCCTTGTACTCTTCTCCCGGCTCACATTTGCTCAGGGTATCCAAAAGGGCCATGGAATACCAGCCCAGTGCTCTCAGCCAGAAATTCTGTGACAGTCCGGTCTCCTTGTTACACCAGAAAGCTTTCTTCGAAGCATCATAACCGTGATAGTATAATCCGGTCTCGGGGTCTCTCATATATTTTACGACATTGGCAAACTGATGGAAAATGTCATCATAGTGCTTCTTGGCATCGAATTTAGTTTCATATTCCATGTAAAAGGGCTGTCCCATATACATGCCGTCCAGCCATACCTGATTGGGGTAGATCTTCTTGTGCCAGAAGTTGCCCTCCTCGGTACGGGGCTGCGTCTCCACCTGACTGTAGATCAGGTCGATCGCCTTGCGGTATTTTTCCTTGCCGTTTAACGCATACAATGCGAACAGGGTCTTGCCCGCATTGACATTGTCAATATTATATTCTTCCACGGAATACTTCGTAATCGTACCGTCCTCCTGTACTCTGTGGTCAATAAATGCATCTGCGAATTCGTAATACTTCTTCTCTCCGGTAGCGCTGTAAATCTCCAAAAGTGCCAGGATCATGCAGCCGTCAATATAATTCCAGCCGGCAGCTTTTCCTTCTCTCGCCTTCTCAATGTTCCATGCGGGAACATCCAGAGTGCTCTTCTCGATCAGTTCATCAATGTATTTCTCAAAAATAGGCAGTTGCATGTATTATTTTCCTCCATTTTCTGTATCCAGAGCATCATTCGCAAAATTGCCCCTACGGTGCTTTCTTTTTGCTCGAATTCACGTTGCTCCGAATATTTATCATTGTACACATTTCTCATTTTATAGTCAATAATTATAAAATACTATGCTCTTACCCAAACATCACTTTCTCGCTCTGGAATGCCCTCGTCAGTCCGAATACCAGCACTCCCGCCACACACAGATTCACGATCACGGTCAAAAGAATTTCCACCGGCTGATAGCTAAAAGAAAAAATACCGTTCATGCACTGTACGCTGTTATATACCGGAATCAGATACCGGTACAGCGGAATCTCTTTTCCCTGACTGAGCATAGGGCTCAGTCCGATAAAGGTCACCACGATGGTAAAGGGAGAGACTGTCGTAGCCGCTTCTTTCACGCTTTTTGCAAAAGCAGAGACCAGTGCGATCATGGATACCAGCACCATGACCGTAGACAGAATGATCAGAAGCAGCATCGCAAAATCCATAGGCGTATACACCGACGAATCCACTCCTGTCAACTCTCCGCCCATCATTTTCGGCAGTGCCGCAAAGGTTCCGATAAAACTGGAACAGCCTGCCAGAAGTGCAATAATGCTTAAGGAAAATACTTTGCCAAGTGCCAGAGAGCTCCTCTTCATGGGAGTCACAAGCAAGGTTGCTATGGTACCACGCTCCTTCTCCCCGGCGATGGATTCCGGTGCCACGGACATGCATCCACTGTATAAAAACATCATAAGCAGCAAGGGCATCATCATGGAAAACATCTGTCCCGTAGTATCTTTGCTGGTGGCACAGTCGTAATACACAGACTCCCCGGCATTGATGTCTAACTTATTGGATATGGATGTCTCATACGCCTCCAAAATATCCGACACTTCATTGTAAAAATGAGTGGATTCCGTCTCCGCGGAATTGTAATAGATCTCCACGTTGGGCGCCGGTTTCCCACTCTGCACCTGATAATTTTCCACAGCCTGATCAAAATCCACCGGGAATACTACCAGTCCGTCTGCCTGTTTGTCCTGTATCTCCTGTCGCATCTGTGTCAGCTGCTCTCTGTCCGCAGGCTGCCAGTCTACCTTAAGCTCCCGCAGTTCTTCTCTTAACGACTCCGGCATATCCACCACATAAGCTTTCGCCACGTAAGCTTCTTCCGGAAGTATGGACTTCATCATGGCGCTTCCCAAAAAACTGTACACCACATAGATCATGATTCCAGGGAGCAAAAGTGTCGTGATTACCAGCCTTCTGTCTCCGAAAAATCTTGCCAGTTCTTTTTTCATTACCGTAATCGTATTATTTGTCATGGTTCTCTTCCTCCCCGCTCACCGCTTCATAGATTTCAAAAAAGCGATCCTCCAGGCTCTTATCACCGCAAAGGGTCCACAGGTCCTCACAGGCTGCCATACGACCGTTAATAATAATTCCCACCCGGTCGCAGATCTTCTCCACCAGACTGAAAATGTGCGTTGATACGATAATGGTCTTCCCCTGCTCCTTCAGGTCCAGCAGAAAATCTGTCACCACTTTTGCTGTCAGAATATCCAGCCCATTGGTGGGTTCGTCAAAAATTATGATCTCCGGATCCTGCACCAGTGAGATCACCAGGGATACCTTCTGCTTCATTCCCGTGGACAGATCCCTGACGCGCACCTGTGCAAACTCCTGAATGCCGAACCGTGCAAACAGCATGCGTTTTCTGGCATCCCGTCTGTCTGCCGGAATACCGTATAATTCAGAGAAAAAGTCATACAGATAATCCGGGGTAAAAAAATCCTCCAGCTTCAGTTCACTGGTAAGGAAGCCGATCTTACGCCGTACCTCCTCCGGTTGTGTCACTACGCTGCTGCCGGATAACACCGCATCCCCGCTGTCCGGTCGGATCAACGTTGCCAGCATCCGAAGAGTTGTGGTCTTACCGGCACCATTGGGTCCCAAAAGCCCGAACACTTCCCCTCTGTTTACGCAAAAACTCACCTGATCCACGGCAGTCTTTGTCTTCGCCGTGCTATGCTCCAGTTTCTGCTGTTTTGCCGACAGATGAAATGTCTTGCTGATCTCCTGTACCCGGATCAATTCTTCGCTGTCCCCTGTCTCCCATTTCTTCTCTTCCATATACGCCATATCCTCCATATCACTGTCTTCCCCGTCTTCCACTTTACTATCCACAGAGCATCCTGCTGTTCGTCAGATTGCAGGAATTCCCGCAATTTCCATTGCCACACATACCAGCCACAAGAGCAGAAGATGCGCAGGATAGAAAAAGTAAAAGAAATATTTATTCTGCCGCCCTCTCGTTCCGTTGTAGAACCAGATCAGAATAAAGGAAAGTGCTGCAAACATCTCCAGGCTGTCCATCAATAAAAAAATGATGACACCGGCCCACATCTGTGCTTTCTTCCGGTTACGGAACAGATAAAGTACAGTGATTGCCAAAATCCCCTTAAAATCATAATCCGTCTTAAGAACCAATGCCAGTACACATCCTGTCAGAATAATAACGGCATTCAGTCCCACGCGCAGAATCGTTTTTCCAACCGTTGTACCCGCAAAATGCTGTTCCACCAAATGAAGTCCCGCGATCACAAACAGCCCCAATAACAATGTAAAAAATACATTCTGATATGCCGGATACCATGCCTTGCCGCTGAATGCCAGATCAAAGGGTACCTCCGAAATCAGTGCAAATAAAAACATCCTGCCCAGATACTTTTTCACATTGTGGGTCTTCTGGAATCCCTCTACCAGTAAAAAACAGTAAATGGGAAACGCAAATCTGCCGATGATACGCATTGCCATGTAAATGCCGTACATTCCACCGTTCTGCCCCACCCAGGCAGTATAGGCCTCCTGATTCACCATAGCTTCATACAGCCCGTTCCGGACCAGCAGCCTTGCCACGATCACTGCCCCGATGTGATCGATCAGCATAGTCACTACCGCGATATTTTTCAGCACTGCACTGCTGATTCCTCGTTTCCCCTGTATTGCCCCTGCCTGTATCACTTCTGTCTGCATCCTTATGCTCCATCCTTGTTTTGCTTGTATTATTTAATTAGTACAATAATGCATTTGTATTGCTTTGTCAAGCATCTCGCCGATCAAACTTTGACAAAAATGTCCCCTGCTGACGCAGAGGACACACTTATTAACAATCTTTTTCATCCTACCTTATATCCGGTTCCCCATACCACTTTCAGGTATCTGGGCTCCTTGGGATTGCTCTCGATCTTCTCACGGATGTGGCGGATATGCACCGCAATAGTATTATCCGCTCCGATAGCCTGCATATGCCAGATAGACTCATAGATCTGGCTGATGGATAATACCTTTCCCCGCTCCTGCACCAGCAGGCGTAGGATCTTATATTCAATGGGCGTCATCTTCACTTCACGGCCGTCTACCGTTACCGTACGGTTCCGGTCATTGATTTCCAGCCCATCCACGCGATAAATACTATCAATACTTTCACACAGATTGACCAGTTGTGTATACCGGCGAAGCTGTGATTTCACTCTGGCTAACAGCTCCAGCGGATTATACCCCACCGTCACATAATCATCTGCACCGGCATTCAGCGCCATGATCTTGGCGGTCTCCGCATCCTGTGCGGAAATGATAATAACGGGGATCGTAGTCATATTACGGATGTCATGGATCATCTCAATGCCTTCTCCCCAGCCTCTGCCATCCAATTCCACATCCAGCAGCAGAAGCTGGATCTCCTGTGCCCGCAATAATTCTTGTAACTGTGCTCTCCCCGTCACTGCCACCATTTTTAAGCCTTCTCCTGCCAGAAGGGAACTCATTATCTCTATTACGCCTGTATTATTATTGTATACTGCCACCCTTTTTTCCATGACCTGCACCTTACACCTTTCGTATGGGATAAAGCCCCTCTGCCTTATCCACGTTTATCGTATCCTGTCAATGCATATTTTCTGCATGTTATTTATAAAATTTTTATAAACATTTCGTTTTGCTCTTATTTACGATTTCATGGCAAAATGAAACCCTACAATATACTAGACGCAATTGTAGGGCAAAAAGTTGCAGTATTTTTATTTTTCAGGCATAAAAGTTTCAGGAGTTTCAGGCATAAAAAACTTCTTCCAGTACCAGTCCTTTGGCAGGTACTAATGCTCCCGCCTTCGCTCTGTTTCCGGACTCCAGTACATCCGTCACACTCTCCGGCGTCCGGATGCCTTTTCCGACTTCGAGGAGGGTTCCCATGAGAATACGGATCATGTGATGCAAAAATCCATTTCCGGTAAATACAAACTCCACACGATTCTCTATCCGTTCGATCCGGATCTCGTCGATCCGGCGGACGGTGGATTTCTTACTTTTCTTCGCAGAGGTAAATGCCTTGAAATCGTGCTCTCCAAGCAATCGCTCCGCCGCCTTTCGCATAGCATCTAAATCTAATTCTTCCGGTTCCTCTGTCGCATAGCGTCTCCAGAATACATCCGGGATCTGACTGTTGATGATGCGGTAACGGTAGCGCTTCCCGGTGGCATTTAGTCTGCTGTGGAATCTGGGCGCCGCCTCC
The DNA here is from genome assembly GCF_051972595.1 of Simiaoa sp. Classification (NCBI taxonomy): domain Bacteria; kingdom Bacillati; phylum Bacillota; class Clostridia; order Lachnospirales; family Lachnospiraceae; genus Simiaoa; species Simiaoa sp. The sequence goes on from NZ_JBOKRY010000040.1 coordinate 7,936, forward strand.
GACACCTCCACCACGGCAATATCCTCCGGCAGATATCGGTTACAATATTCCAGGATCTCCTCCATACTCATGGTAGCTTCCGTGTGGAAATTCGCCACCTGCCCCAGGGCATGCACCCCTGCATCGGTCCTACCGCTGGCAGAGATCTCTATGGGTTCACCGCACATTTTGGTCAACAGCGTCTCCATTTTCCCCTGGATCGTATTATCCGTGGAAGTCTGTTTCTGCCATCCCTGATATCTGGTTCCTTCATATTGCAGTCGTAGTCTGATATTTCTCATGATTTCTTTTCTTTCTGTTTTTTCGCAGAAGCTTCTTTTTGAGCTTCTTTTCGAGCTTCCTTTTGGGCTTCTTTTTGAGCCTCTTCCTCTGCTGCCTGTCTGGCCAGTTCCTCGCTCAGCCTCCGGTCTCTCTCCTGCATCTGCCACACTTCGTCCATATCCTCCGGCTTCAGTCTACGGAAATGATTGATCCCGGCTGTCAGGATCTTCACGCTGTCCTTGGTCGTCTGTAAAGCGCCCTCCTGATACATGGTCAGAGCGATCAGACCAATGGGCACTGCCACGATCATTCCTACGACACCGCCCAGCTTATATCCTATGTACAGAAGGAACAGGGTCGGCAGAGGCGGCATTCCCACGGAATCTCCCACAATCTTCGGCTGGATCAACTGACGCGCCAGCTGTCCGATGCCCCAGATGATCAGCAGTCCTATGGCCATTTTATAATCAGAGCTTAAGATTTTGATAATTGCCCAGGGGACCATAACAGTTCCGGTTCCAAAAAAAGGAAGGAAATCCAGAAATGCGATTCCCAGTGCGATCAACAACGCATAATCTACCTGCAGAATAGCAAATCCGATGACTAATAACAGATACATCCACACTTCGATCTTAAGCTGTGCCTTAAGATATCCGCCTACTGCTTTGACCAGTCCGCGCTTCAGCATATAATACCAGGACAGTACTTCCGCCGGTGTGTGCTTACGGAACCATGTTGCCAGCTGATCCCTCTCCGCTACGAAGAAATAGGAAGAAAGCAGTGCCATGATCAATCCGATCAGGATCGAAGGAACCTGCTTGGCAAAATTGCCCACGGCATTGATCGTAGGGGTGCCGATCTTCCCCAGCAGATCTCCCACATAGCTTCCGATCTGATTGATGACATCCATGATGCTTTGCTGTACATCCGCGGGAAAACGGTTATAGATAACGCTCAGGTTCTGCCCGATATCGGCAAAATCATGCTCCGCACTGTCCCAGATATCCGGCAGTGCACCGATCAATCCCATGATCTCATCGGCTAACTTCGCCCCTACCAGATAGAGGATCAATATTATCAGCGCGATGACCGCCACGATGACAAATGCACTTCCCGCTTTTCGCTTGATCTTTACCTTTTCCTCAAAAAAACGCACCAAGGGACTGGCGATCAACGCGATGATCCAGCCTGCCACAAACGGTGCGAAAAATACTAACAGCTTCGGCACCAGGAAAACAATCAATAGTAATATAATAAATGCCATACCCAGATTCACTAAGGCTTTACAATATTTCTTCATATATTCTCACTCTCTCACGCATTATGTCTCTACACTCATTCATCATTCCTACGATCTATTCCTGCTGTCTATTCCTGTGCAGGATCCTCTGCCGCCAGCACTCCGTCCAGAATCTCATAGATTTCTTCTCTTCCCTGCTTGGTCTGTGCAGAGTACGGGATGATCTGTGTATCCGCCCCCGCCTGTAAGGTGGTGCGGATCAGTTTTATCTGCTTTTGGATCTGGCTGCGGTTGATCTTGTCCAGTTTGGTGGCAATGATGACAGGATCGTAGCCGTTACGACGGATCCAGTCATACATGATCCGGTCATTCTCCGACGGTGCATGTCTGATATCGATCAGCAAAAACACCAGCTTTAACTGTTTGGATTTATGTAGATAATCTTCGATCATCTTACCCCACTGGGCTTTCACATTCTCATTTGCCTGGGCGTAACCGTAACCGGGCAGGTCCACGAAGTAGATTTCATCATTGATATTATAGTAATTGATGGTCTGGGTCTTACCCGGCTGGGCACTGGTCCTTGCCAGGGATTTCCGGTTCATCAGACCGTTGATCAGAGAGGATTTCCCCACATTACTTTTCCCCGCAAATGCCACCTCGGGATGGATATTTTCCGGAAGCTTACTGGTAATACCACAGACCGTTTCCAGACTCACATTCTTTATAATCATAAAAATACCTTTTTCTTTCTGCTTTTTTGCACAAAACGCTGCCCTGTGTCACCACAAGGCAGCGCCCGGATTATTTTGCCTTTTTCAGAGAATCTTCGTGTATGGTGAGAGGCTCGCTCTCTCCATCCACCGCAGCCTTAGTGACTACGCATTCCTCGATGGTATCATCGGAAGGAATCTCATACATGGTATCCATCATTACGGATTCCATAATAGAACGCAATCCTCTGGCACCGGTCTTACGTTCCAGTGCTTTGTCTGCAATCGCCTCGATAGCATCCTGCTCAAAATCTAACTTTACATGATCCATCTGGAACAGCTTCTGGTACTGCTTTACCAGGGCATTCTTCGGCTCCTGAAGGATACGGATCAGTGCTTCTCTGTCCAGTCCCCGTAAGGATACACAGATAGGCACACGTCCCACGAACTCGGGGATCAGACCGAACTTCACCAGATCATGAGGAGTTACCTCCTGTAACAGTTCACTGATATCCTTGTCCTCTCTCTTCCCAAGCTCTGTATTAAAACCGATTGACTTGCGGTCCAGTCTGGACTCTACGATCTTCTCCAGACCGTCAAAAGCACCACCACAGATAAAGAGAATATTGGTGGTATCAATCTGGATCAGTTCCTGATGAGGATGCTTTCTGCCTCCCTGGGGAGGTACGCTTGCCACAGTGCCCTCGATGATCTTAAGCAGTGCCTGCTGTACGCCCTCACCGGATACATCACGGGTAATGGATACATTCTCACTCTTTTTCGTGATCTTATCGATCTCATCAATATATACGATACCGTACTGGGCACGTTCCACATCGTAGTCCGCCGCCTGGATCAGCTTTAACAGAATATTCTCTACATCTTCACCTACATAACCGGCCTCGGTCAGGGTGGTAGCATCTGCGATAGCAAACGGTACATTGATGATCTTCGCCAGTGTCTGTGCCAGGTAAGTCTTACCAGAACCGGTAGGTCCTACCATGATAATATTACTCTTCTGCAGCTCCACATCGTTCAGATCCTTGGGAGCCGTAACTCTCTTGTAATGATTGTACACCGCAACGGAGAGGACCTTTTTCGCCTCGTCCTGTCCGATGACATATTCATCCAGGAAGTTCTTGATCTCCTTCGGTTTCAGAAGATTGATATCCGGAGTCGCGGTCTCTTCCACTTCTTCGTCTTCCAGTTCCTCCTCCAGGATGTCAGCGCAGATATCTACGCACTCATCACAGATATACACCCCGGCAGGTCCTGCGATCAGCTTGCGGACCTGGCTCTGGGTCTTGTTACAAAATGAACATCTAATGTCATTTCCGGAATTTTTTCCTGCCATTACTACTATACTCCTGTTATTTTATCTCCTTCCGAAGACGCCGCTTTTGCGTCGTAGGAAACGCGAGCCAAATTTCAGATTTGGCTCTGCGATAAAAGCTACTCGTGGAAGGTGATCACCTTATCGATCAGCCCGTATTCACAAGCTTCCTCGGCGCTCTTCCAGTTATCTCTCTCGGTGTCTGCGCAGATGGTCTCATAATCCTTGCCGGTGTTCTCAGCCAGCATACGGTTCAGTTTCTCCTTGGTGCGGAGGATATGCTTGGCTGCGATCTCGATCTCGGTAGCCTGGCCCTGGGTACCGCCCAGAGGCTGATGGATCATGATCTCTGCATTGGGCAGTGCAAAACGCTTGCCCTTGGCACCACCTGCTAAAAGGAATGCTCCCATGCTGGCTGCCATACCGATGCATACGGTGGATACATCACACTTGATGTATTTCATAGTATCGTAGATTGCCATACCTGCGGTAACACTTCCGCCCGGGCTGTTGATATACAGATGGATATCCTTATCAGGATCCTCTGCTTCCAGGAACAGTAACTGTGCCACAATGATGCTGGCAGAAGTCTCATTCACTTCCTCACCCAGGAAAATGATCCTGTCCTTCAACAGTCTGGAATAAATATCGTAAGACCGCTCACCTTTGCTGGTCTGTTCAATGACATAAGGTACTAAACTCATATTCTAAAACCTCCATTGCTTCTGATTAATACTACTATCGTATCCTACTTAGTAAGCTTTTTCAACGAGATCTCGAAGATTTAATAAAAATTTAGGAACTTTTAAATTTGAAAAAGAAAGCGGACCTGGCAGTCCGCTTTCTCTTCGTATCGTATCTTAAAGCACAAATTATGCTTCTTCCGGCTTCTCTTCTGCTGCCTTTTCCTTCTTGGTGGTCTTCTTGGCTGCAGCCTTTGCTTCCTTAGCGTTGTCTACGATGAAGTCAGCTGCCTTTCTTACGCAGAGATCTTCCTTCACCTGCTTAGCACCCTGCTCACCCAGGAGTTCTTTTACCTTGTCAGCTTCCATCTGATAAGCTTCTGCCATGCTCTTGATCTCAGCTTCGAAATCTTCCTCAGTAGCTTCCATCTTCTCAGCTGCTGCTACGGCTTCCAGAACCAGACGGGACTGGATTCTCTTCAGTGCTTCGGGCTTCAGCTGCTCCATCATGGTCTGAGCGGTCAGACCGGTGAACTGCATATACTGCTCTAAAGTAAGACCCTGCGCCTGAATTCTCTGTGCAAAGTTCTCTAACATCTGTCTCTGCTGGGTCTCGATCATTGCATCGGGGATCTCCATCTTGGCATCTGCGATCACTGCATCCAGAACTGCCTCTTCCTTGGCAATCTTAGCTTCTTCTTCCTTCTTGGAAGTCAGCTTCTTCTGTACATCCTCTCTATACTCAGCCATAGTATCGAAATCAGATACTTCACTTGCGAACTCGTCATCCAGATCAGGAAGCTGCTTCTCCTTGATCTCCTTAACGGTGCACTTGAATACTGCAGGCTTGCCAGCCAGCTCAGCTGCATGATAATCCTCAGGGAAGGTTACATTTACTTCGGTCTCTTTATTTAATTCAGCACCGATCAGTCCCTCTTCAAATCCGGGGATGAAAGAGCCGGAGCCGATGGTCAGGGAATGATTTTCACCCTTGCCGCCTTCAAATGCAACACCGTCTACAAAACCTTCGAAATCGATAACGGTCATATCGCCGTCCTTAACAGCGCGGTCTTCTACGTTGATGGTTCTCGCATTGCTCTCGCGCTCTCTGTTGATCTCAGCCTCAACCTCTTCATCGGTTACCTTGACTTCGATCTTGTCAACCTTCACACCCTTGTACTTGCCAAGAGTCACTTCGGGCTTCAGAGCAACCTCTGCGGTGAAGATGAAAGGCTTGCCAGCCTCTAACTGGGTCACATCGATCTTCGGAGAAGATACGATCTGCTCCTCACACTCTTCCAGAGCCTTATCGTAAGCATCGGGGATCAGCGCATTAGCTGCATCCTCATAGAATACGGACTTACCGTACATCTGCTCGATCATCTTACGGGGAGCCTTGCCCTTACGGAAACCGGGAATGCTGATCTTGTTCTTATTCTTCTGGTAAGCACCTTCGATTGCCTTCTCCAGTTCTTCAGCAGATACTTCGATGGTCAGCTTCGCCATGTTTTTCTCTAACTTTTCAACCTGTAAACTCATTATAACATTTCCTCCTTTATACCCTTGCGGGTCTGTATCCAGTCGCAGTCATTTTGCAATTATAGCATAAGTTGGAGGAATTGACAACCCTTTTATTTGGGGGCTTTCTGCGTATCCGGGGCATAGAGGCACTTGGAACTGACTCCCGGGATCATTCCCAGCTTTCCGGACAGAGCACTGACCTTTTCCTGCGGGGCGTCCACGACCACACTGATGATATTCATCTGCTTCTCATGATAAGGTATCCCCATTCTTCCGATAATATATTCTCCGTATTCATGCAAAAGTCCGTTGATCCGGCCTGCTGCCTCCTTATCCTCCACGATAATGCCTACCAGAGTCACTCTCGTGTTTCCCGTATCTTTTCCCATAATCAGTCTCCCTTCTGACCGTCCTCTGCCGTATTCTCCCACGGTCTGATATGCGTGGCGATCATGATGATGCGCCCCCTTGCATGTGTGCGGATGTATTCATATGCTTTCTCCCGGTTCTCTTCATCCAGCCCGGTGAACGGCTCGTCCAGCAGAACGCACTGTGCTCCTGCTTCCATTGCCCGCACCAGTGACACTCTCCGCTTCATGCCACCGGACAATTCACGGCAGGGACGTTCCAGCGCTTCCTCCGGCAGTAAACACGCAAGCACCTCCCGCGCTTCCTTCGCATCTCCCATGACCATTTCCAGGTTCTTCACCGCACTGTATTCTTCGCAGAGTCTGTCCTCCTGAAACTGCACGGAAAAAGCATCGATTCCCGACACTTCTCCCTCTTCCGGCCGTTCCAGCCCGCACAGGCACTTAAAAAAGGTCGTCTTGCCGCTGCCCGAAGGTGTATCCAGAAGATACAGTTCTCCCCCGTGGAATTTCTGTTCCACATGTCGGAAGATCCAACGGTCATGATAGCATTTTCCAAGCTCTGCCACGCGTAAAGTGCGACGTTCTCCTGTGACATTTGTCTTCGGCATTGCCGGTCTCTTACAGGCAGGCTCCCACCGGAAAAAATATTCCACGCAGCCAAATACTATTTTCTCAAACAATACACTAAGCACAATGATCACTGCCGTCCAGGCAAACAGATCCGCAGTATCGAGGTAAATCTTCGCCAGATACAGTGCCCCGCCGATGGAATGCACCGGCGTGCCGATCACTTCCGCTGCCACTCCGGATTTCCAGCTCATTCCCAGGGATAATTGAAATGCGCTGAGCAGGAACGGCTTTAGCGCCGGGCGATAAATATAGAAAAAGCGGGTAGCAAACGGCAGACGAAACACTTCTGCCATCTCTATCAGTTCTGCGTCCGCATTTTTTAAGCCTTCCAGTGTGTTCAGATAAATATTCGGAAACACCACTAAAAAGCAGACCGCCACAGCCAGCGGGGAAGCTCCCCACCAGATCAGTAAAAGCACCGCAAATACCGCCACCGGTACTGCCTTACAGAATACCATAAACGGACGCAGGATCTCCTCTGCCGGACGGTATCTGTAACTTACCGCCGCTAACAGCAGTCCTATAACCGCTCCCAGCAAAAAGCCTGCAGCAATGCGCCACAGCGATCCAAGGGCGCTACGCCAGAATTCCGCCTGCCCCACGAGGGTTGCCAGTGCTCGCAATGCCTGCATGGGTGTCACCACCAGCAGGGAATTATCCACGCACATTGCCGTGACCTGCCATACGCCCAGCCAGAAGAACAGAATGATAAATTTTTTGATGTATTTTTTATACTTATTCTGCATCATAATAGAAATCAGATTCCGGGAGTCCGCCACCTATGGACTGGGAATCCTGGTGGAACAGTACGTCAAGGTATCCGGAAAGTGCCTGCTTCATCTCTGCCTTATCCATATAAGTAATGTTGCAGTCGGGGATTGCTTTCTGCGCAATAGGCTCCTTTGCCACAATCTGCGCTTCCACTGCCAGTGTAGCCCCGGTGGCGGGGTCTGCATTGATGGCTTCGGCACTTGCCTTATGCTCTTCCATAAAAGCTTTCACAGCTTCTTCATTCTCTTCCAGAAATTCCTTGCGAACCACCGTGACACCGGTGACCATGCTGCTGCCGCTTGCGCCCTGTACCTTATTCCACTCTTCGTTTAAGTCAAAGATCACCTTCAGGGCATCGTTCTGCATGCAGGCTGCGGTAACAAAAGGTTGCGGCAACAGGCCGATGGCTGTGGGATCCTCAGCCAGTACAGATGCTACTTCTGTGGCTTCGGATTTATACTCCAGTGTCACATCGTCCACAGACATGCCGTTTGCATTCAGCAGATACTGCAATACATAGTCCGGCGTGGTTCCTTTTCCGGTTAAATAGATGGTCTTCCCCTTCAGATCCGTAAAATCCGCAAGCCCATCCTCTCCGGATACCATATACAATACGCCCAGGGTATTGATGTCGATCACTTCCACGCCGCCCTGGGTCTTATGATAGAGGATACTTGCCACATTTGCAGGTATCAGTGCGATATCCAGATCGCCCTTGACCATCAGGGGCAGGATCTCGTCTGCGCCGGTAGCCATCCGGAATTCATAGGTATTGGCGGTCTCGCCCTTGTTCGCTTTGTCCATTAAAAATAATAATCCTAAAGAGGTCGGTCCCTTTAAGGATGCCACACGAATAAGCGTGCCATCCGCATTTTCTGCTGTAGCTTCTGTACTTTCCGTTGCGGCTTCCATACTCTCACTAGTCTGTGTGCCCGATGTGGGCTGTGTGCTCTCTGCTGCAAGACTTTCAGCTGTGTTCCCGCTGTTTCTTGCCTGTCCGCACCCGGCAAGACCGCTGCATAACAGCCCCAAAGTCAGCGCCAACGCCAGTGTTTTTGTGAATCTTGTTTTCTTTTTCATTGTTTGTCGCCTTTCTATCATAGAATAGTTATTTTTTGACAACAAAAAAACACCTTCTCTTCTCAGCTTCCGCAGTTACGTGATAGCTTCAAAGGTCAGTCACTTCTGTGGGATTCCGGTCAGTGGATCCGACGCCGCGCTTTCCGGTCTCCGTTTCTTTCGTTGCTGTTTGAGTGTACCATAAAAATGAAAAACTTACCAGCATGAAAAAAAAGCCCGTGCTCATACTAATACCAAGATAAGTGATCACAAAAAACGCTTATCTGAAACACGAAAACCAATTCCAAACGGAGGTGAACGAAATGGCAAGTAAAACCAATAGAGTAGAAGTTCCCGAAGCAAAAGCTGCAATGGATCGTTTCAAGACTGAGGTGGCATCTGAGCTGGGCGTTAACCTGAAAGAGGGTTACAACGGTGACCTTACTTCTAAGGAAGCAGGAAGCATCGGCGGTGAGATGGTTCGTCGTATGATCAAGAAGCAGGAAGAGCAGATGAAATAAGCTCTGTCTGAAGCTTCGCAATCGACAGGATCAAAAAGGAAGCTGTACAGGGGAATACCTCTGTACAGCTTCTTACTGTGTCAGGATCTTAGGTGAACTACGCGCTTCTCCGTGCTCCGCACTCTCGAACCGCTACATCCATTCGCATTCCGGGCTATCGCCCTACTTGCTCATGTCTGTTTGATTGTCTAATAGATATGTGGTCTCGCCTGCAAGCAGTCATCCCACATATCTATTGACAATCTATTCACCAAAGACTGCTTTATAGTCAGCCTGGAACTTGGCGATACCGGCATCGGTCAGGGGATGCTTCACCATCTGCTCGATTACGGCGTAAGGAACGGTGGCGATATCCGCACCTGCCAGTGCACAATCGGTCACATGGATGGGATTACGTACGCTTGCCGCGATGATCTGGGTATCCAGATCAGTTACAGCGAAAATATCTGCGATATCACGGATCAGGTCTACACCTCTCGTGCTGATGTCATCCAGTCTGCCCAGGAAAGGAGACACGTAGGTTGCACCTGCGCGTGCTGCCAACAGAGCCTGGTTCGCGGAAAAGATCAGTGTCACATTGGTCTTGATACCTTCGGAGCTTAATACCTTACAAGCCTTCAGGCCTTCTACTGTCATAGGAATCTTAACGACCATATTGGGATGGATGGCTGCGATCTCTCTTCCTTCCTTGATCATTCCTTCTGCATCTACGGTGGTCGCCTTAACCTCACCGCTGATCGGTCCGTCTACGATGGATGCGATCTCTTTGATCACCTCTACGAAATCCCTGCCCTCTTTCGCGATCAGGGAGGGATTGGTCGTTACTCCACAAATAACCCCCATGTCATTTGCTTTCTTAATATCCTCTACTTTTGCAGTATCAATAAAAAAACGCATAACTCTTCTCCTCCTGCTATGTAAATTTGCTTGCTGCAGGTCCCCGAAAATCTCCCCGTGAACCTTTATCTACAGTATACTCATTTCCCGTTTCCACAGCAAGCACTTTTTGCAATTTTTATTGATTGTGTTCGGGCACGGAGTGCACAGCTACGGGTAATACAGTTTCCGGACATAATAGAAATCTGCCACCTTAGCAGCCCTTTTCCTCTCCCTTACGCCTGCATCCGTCACAAAGAGCAGTCTCCTCAAATTTTTCATATCAGGGACGCGCCTTTTCCGCTCTTCGCAGGTAGTCATCTCCACAATTCTGCGCAACCACTTTTCTCTCCTTCTGTCTTTGCCGGATATTTTCAAATGCGCCTTTTCCTCTCCCAGCATCACTGACAGAAGTCTTCCTACCGCATAGACATCGCTTTCCTCTCCCGGCAGTTCCCCCCGGGTGAACTGCTCCGGCGCACTGTAAGAATAATTCCCGGCTCCCGACCACGCATCCTCCCGGTTCCACAGACACCCCAGATCCAGGATTCCCGCTCTGCCGTTTTCTCGGATACGGATATTCTCCGGCTTCAGATCCCGATAAAGAAACGGATGCTCCCGTTCATGCAGATACTGCAGTCCTTCCGTGATCTGAAGTGTCACATTAAGCGCTGTGACCGGTGACAGTCTGCCCCGCCTGTCCAACATTTTCCGCAGATCCATTCCATCCCAGAATTCAATGATCAGATATCCCATCCCGTCTTGTGTCCATTTCTCTCTGTACACCGGAAAAAGCGGATGCCTGATCTCCTGCCAGTTTCTGCATTCCCGCTCCCATTGTCCTGAATATTCCGATACTCTGCATGCCCAAAAACATCCTTCCTTATCTCTGACACGATAGACCTTCGCGAAGCTGCCTTCTCCGATAAATACCGGTTCTTCATATCCGTGTGCCTCCAATACCCCTCTTACCATTTGCCACCTCCCAGAATCGGCAGGATCCATACTGCTCCCATATGCTTTCCGCCCTGTGCTGCTGCCTTCTCCCCCAGTTCTCTCAGCCGCCGTCCCGCCCGGTCGGCACAGATCTTAGGTGAAATATTCTCTGTGATCTGTGGCTTCAGACACTCCGCCAGCTCCTCTTCACAATAATTGATGAAAGCATTGTCCGCTATCAGTATCGCTGTCCCCGGTTCCACTTCTCCCACCATGCATTGTCCGTCAAGTATCTTCCATCCTACTTTTCCGAACCTCCGGAAAAACGCAAGATTCCGCATTCTTCCGTGGCTGAACAAAAGTACCCGTTCTTCCACGCATAATATTCCCGCATAATTGCAGTCTTCTCCAAGCGCTGACAACTCCTGCTGAAAACACTCCCGCAGAAGCTCTCCCCTGCCGGTCTGCCAAAGAATCTTCCCAGACAGCTCGTCATCTATTCTGTCCTGCAGATATCTCACTATTTTGCCATCGTCGGATATGCACGCACTTACCGCGTTCCGCCCGCTCTTACGATATTTACGCTGTTGCAGAGATAAAAACAGTCCCGCATGCTCCTCTTTTTGCCAATAACCGGCAGTCACATACTCCATACACGATCCTCCTTCTGATTTTTATATATAATTTCATTTTTAATTCTGTTCTTAATTCAGGGATCTTTTGCCGATAGGCAAGAAGTCAAGAATCGCGCTACGCGCGAATGTAAAAAGAGCATACCATGCGGCATGCTCTTTGTCAACGAATATGATTTCCTATCCGAAAATCCTATCCAAAAATATTTACCAGATCATTGAATAACAAAAATACCATCAGTACCATGAAAAACATCAGTCCGATAAAGTGTACGATTCCTTCCTTCTCCGGCGGTACCGGTCTGTGGGTAATGGCTTCCCAAAGCAGGAATACCAGTCGTCCGCCATCTAACGCCGGAACCGGCAGAAGATTCAGGATTCCCAGGTTCACCGTAAGCATCAGGGTAATGTTCAGCATACTCACAAGAACATTCTGCCAACCGTAATCCTTGGTAGTCTCGTAAGTCTTGCCTACTACATTGACCGCAATCCCCACCGGTCCTGCCACATCCTGTCTGGATACCTGCCCCTGTACCAGCATTGCCAGGCTCTTCCAGGTCATCGTCACGCAATAACGCATCTCATACCAGGAATAACGGAAACAGTCCAGTCCGGATAACTGTACAAAATCCGCATTACTGATACCGATCATATAACGCCCTGTACTCTCATCATACTTAGGCGTCAGGGTTGTAGTTCCTTTTACTCCGTCACGCTCATACTGTACTGCGACATCCCCGCCCCGGTAGGTCAGCGTAAACAATTGTATTTCTTCATACAGATGAATTTTACTGCCATTCAGGGAGAGAATCCTGTCTCCTGCCTGTAGTCCGGCTTCCTGTGCCGCACCGCCGTCCACAATCTCCGTCGCCACAGGATCACGGATCGTCGTGATCAGATTTACCATAATAAATGCAATAACAAATCCCAGGATGAAATTAAATACCGGTCCTGCCAGCACCGTGGATATTCTCGCCCACACATTGGCATTTAAAAACGATCCGCTGTGATCTTCCCCGTCCTCTTTTTCATTCAGACCGTCTTCACCCTCAAACATACAGGCTCCGCCGATGGGAAGAAGCTTCAGGGAATATTTGGTGTCTCCTTTTTGGAAGGAAAACAGATTCGGACCCATGCCCACAGAAAATTCTATCACATGAATCCCATTGGCCTTCGCCAGCAGAAAATGTCCGAATTCATGTGCGACTACCACCACCCCAAAGATCAGTACAAACAAGATCAATGTAACCATTTATTGCCTCTCATATCAAGCTTTTATTTTTTAGGATCAGAATCCCTTGCCGTCGATATAACTGTAAACAGATGCTTCTGTCTCCAGGATCTCCTCCACGTTCGGATTGTCGATCACCTTATGCTGCTCCATGGCTTCCTGAATCAGCTCCGGGATCTGAAGATAAGCGATCTTGCGGTCTAAGAACAGTCCTACCGCTTTCTCGTTGGCTGCGTTATACACCGTAGGCATACTGCCGCCGATGCGCTGTGCATCATAGGCAAGCTTCAGACCATAAAAAGTCTCCATGTCCGGCTTCTCGAAAGTCACCTGTGCCAGTTCATAGAAGTCCAATCGTTTTCCGGGCATCGATCTGCGATCCGGATAGAACAGAGCGTACTGGATCGGGAGTTTCATGTCCGGCGTTCCCAGCTGTGCGATCACTGCGCCGTCCACATACTGTACTGCGGAATGAATGATACTCTGGGGATGCACGATGACCTGGATCTGATCCAGATCCACACCGAACAGCCATTTTGCTTCCATGACTTCCAGTCCCTTATTCACCAACGTGGAAGAATCAATCGTGATCTTCCGTCCCATGGACCAGTTCGGATGCTTTAAGGCATCCTCCACCTGAATATTTACAAGCTGCTCTCTGGTCCTGCCACGGAAGGGTCCGCCGGACGCGGTGAGCAGGATCTTCTCGATCCTGCCTTTCGGTTCCCCGTTCAGCGACTGGAAGATCGCGCTATGTTCACTGTCTACCGGCAGGATCTTCACTCCCATCTTCGCCGCTAACGGCATAATGATGTGTCCGGCAGTTACCAGAGTCTCCTTATTTGCCAGGGCAATATCCTTCCCTGCCTCAATGGCCGCAATCGTCGGTCTGATACCAATCATGCCCACAATCGCCGTCACTAATACCTGCGCCTTTGGCATCACTGCGATCTCCAGCAGTCCGTCCATTCCGGTCACGACCTTCACAGGAAGATCTGCCACACGGCTGCGTAAGTCCGTTGCCGCTTCCTCGCTCCACATACCTGCGATCAGAGGATGGAATTCTCTGATCTGCTGTTCCATCTGTTCTACACTTTTTCCGGCTGCCAGCGCTACCACCTGCAGTTCGGGATTATTGCGAACGACCTCCAGGGTCTGGGTTCCGATGGAACCGGTAGATCCCAGGATTGCTATTTTTTTCATAATGCTACGCTCCTTGTATCTTCCTTTCGGACTAACGCAGTCCAATCATCAGAATGGCAAGAAAATACGTCATCGGTGCAGTCACTGTCATACTGTCAAAACGATCCATGATCCCTCCATGTCCGGGGATCAGTTTGCCATAATCCTTGATATTGTGGTTTCTCTTGATCGCGGATGCCGCCAGATCTCCCACCATGCTCATTACCGCACCTGCCGCGCAGATAAAGGCAATGATCCATGTGATCGTCCGATCCGGAAATGCCGTTTCCACGAAGAAATGCGCATACAAACCGCCGATCAGAGCCGCTCCCACAACGCCACCGATACATCCCTCCAGGGACTTATGAGGACTCAACTCCGGGAAAATATGTTTCTTACCGATCAGCTTGCCTACCACATAAGCACAGGTGTCACATCCCCAGGAACTGATCAGGATCAGCCATACCAGGTAGATTCCGGTCTCACACTCACGGGTCAGATAGACAAAGGACAACATTACCGGTGCATACAGGAAAGAAAATACCGCTGCCATCACCTGATTTGCCTGATATTTCGGGAAAGCTGCCACATAGCAGAACATTTCCGCCATGAACAAAGCGACAATGCACATGAGCAATAATGTATGATCCCTGGTGAAAAACAGCGTTGCATAATATGCCGTCACACCCACGAAACCGATCCATTCCAGTGCGGTAAACTTTTTCTCATCCGTTGCACATTTTAATGCTTTGGTAAGTTCTCTGTATGCGATCAGAGAAATCAGCCACAACGGCACTGCCAGAAATATATTACCGAAGCAAAATGTAGCCAGCGCGATGACAAGCAGCACGATACCACTGAGCAAACGGGTCCAAAACATAAGCTATTCCTCCTTCAGGCCGCCATATCTTCTGTCTCTATGATTATATGCTTCCACAGCCCTCATCAATTCTTCTTTTGTGAAATCCGGCCAGGGAACCGGGGTAAAATAAAACTCCGTATACGCCAGCTGCCACAGCAGGAAATTGGAAATCCTCTGCTCATTGCAGGTGCGGATCAGCAGATCCGGATCCGGAATACCTGCGGTATCCAGATAGCTCTCCAGGGTATCCGCCGTAATATCCGCAGAATCCAGCTCGCCGCTTTGAAGCTTCGCAGACAATTTTTTTACTGCACGGACGATCTCATCCCTGCCTCCGTAATTGATGGCGATCTGGAAATGCAGACCGTCATTGTTCTTCGTCGCCTCTTCCAGTTCGGCGATCCTATTCCGGATATCTTCATCCAGTCTCGTCTTGTCTCCCAGAACTCTGACACACATACGGTTCTTCTCCGCCGTCTTCAGACAAGTCTTCATATAATTCCGAAGCAGCTTCATCAACGCATCCACTTCGTCCTGCGGACGGTTCCAGTTCTCTGTGGAGAAAGCATATACCGTCAGGTACTGAATCCCCATACGGTATGCCTCTTCGCAGATTACTTCCACCGTCTTGGCTCCCTGAACATGACCGTAGTTGCGGGGCATTCCCTTTGCTTTTGCCCAGCGGCCGTTCCCGTCTAAAATGATCGCTACATGATTTGGAATTTTCAGATTTTGTTCCATATTCTATGCCTTCTATGCCTTCTTTTAAGCCTTTCCGGGCTTACTAAACTGTCATGATCTCCTTGGACTTGCTGTCGATCAGAGCATCAATATCCTTCACATACTTGTCGGTCAGCTTCTGCAGTTCGTCCTCCAGACCCTTGATCTCATCCTCAGACACTTCACTCTTAGCCAGCTTCTTGAATGCATCGTTGCCGTCTCTTCTGATGTTACGGATAGCTACTTTGCCTTCCTCACCCTTCTTCTTTACTTCTTTTACCAGATCCTTTCTGCGGTCCTCGGTAAGCTCGGGGAATACCAGGCGGATCACACTGCCATCGTTGGAAGGATTGATACCGATATCGGAAGTCATGATCGCTTTCTCAATCTCCTTGATCAGAGACTTCTCCCAGGGAGCGATCTGGATGATACGTGCCTCGGGAACGGTTACGTTACCTACCTGCTGGATGGGGGTAGGGGTTCCGTAATAATCTACTCTTAATTTGTCCAGTACGTGAGGATTTGCGCGTCCTGCGCGGATAGCAGCAAAATCTGCTGTCAGAAATTCATAAGCCTTCTGCATTTTCTCACTATATACCTGTACTCTTGCGTCCATATTGTCCTCTCTTCTGCGCTGCGCGCTTTTTCATTTTATAGGTTAATGATATCTGTTACACGGTTACTTTGGTTCCGTTAAATTTCCCCTTCATGGTATTCACGATGCTGTTCTCTTCGTTCAATCCGAATACCCACATAGGCATTTTGTTATCTCTTGCCAGGATGGATGCGGTCATATCCACTACCTGAAGGTTCTTCGCGATGACTTCATCAATAGATACTTCATCGTACTTCTTCGCTGTGGGATCCTTGGCAGGATCCGCATTGTAGACACCGTCGATAGCCTTAGCCAGCAGAATAACATCTGCTCCTACTTCAATGGCACGAAGTACCACACCGGTATCCGTGGAGAAATAGGGATGTCCCGTACCGCCTGCGAAAAATACTACCATGCCTTTTGCAAAATACTTATTGGCTCTGTCCTTGGAGAACAGCTTGGTAAATGATCCGCACTCAAAGGGGGTTAAAATGTTGGTCATCATGCCTACCGAGCGAAAAATCTCAGAGACATAGATACAGTTCATGATGGTGGCAAGCATACCGATCTGATCCGCTTTGGTACGATCAATATTTTCACTGGAACGACCTCTCCAGAAATTGCCTCCGCCGATGACGATTCCTACCTGAATGCCATCGTCTACCAGTTCTTTTACCTGTAATGCGACCTTTCTGACAGTTGCCTCGTCAAAACCGGTCTTCTTCTCTCCTGCCAGTGCTTCTCCGCTAAGCTTCAGTAATATTCTCTTCATTGTTATCTGCTCCTTATTTTGCTTTTCTTTTCTCTGGCTTGTAATCATCGAAGAAAGAAGTAGGGCTGACATCAGCATAGCACTGAGAGCACATACCTTCGATAACTGCACCGTTGTTGATCTGTACGGACTTGGACTTAATATTGCCCATTACGATAGCAGAAGAATCCAGGATTACAGGGCCCTTCACATCAATATCACCCTTTACTGCACCTGCGATAGCTGCGCTGGTAGCGGAAATGTTGCCAATGACAACCGTGCTCGCTCCGATCTTCACAGAGCCCTCGCTCAAGATCTCGCCGTTGATCTTCGCACCTTCTGCAAAAATCTCAGCTGCCTTGGAATTACCATTGATATATCCGGTAATATTCAGTTTGCCCAGAATATCAATATTTCCATTAATCGTACCTACCAGATCCATAGATCCTTCGGAACTTACATCACCGGTGATCACCATTCCGGCAGTAATAACTGCGGTTTCATCTGATGCAACTTTTACATCCATTCTCTTCTCTGCTCCTTTGTTCTTCTCTGTATTTTCCTGCTCCAGAACCTTTTCTACTGTCATATCGTTCTGAAGTACACTGTCTAAATCCAGTTCCGGTGCGACTTTTTCCCCAGTCTCTTCTGCCCGCGGCATCTCTTCTGCTACTTTCTCTGCCGGCTGTTCTTCTGTTTTCTGTTCCTGCGGAATCTCAATAGAATCCAGGTTTTTCAGCATCTCTTCGAATGCCACGTTATCCTTCGCATCCTCTGCGGTCTGCGCTTCAGGAATCTCTTCCCGCAGCGGTTCCTGCGTATTTTCCACCGGCTGTTCCTTGAGTTCTTCGGCAGCTGCCTGATCCAGATTCTCCTCCGGCATCAGTTCATTGACCGCCTGAGACAGATCTTCTTTCAAATCTGAGAAAAATCCCATGATGATGTACCTCCGTTTATTTCTTTAAATTTGTTTTTTATTTGTGAATGTTTTTATGTTTACTGGTGATGCACCGGCTTGGTATTCTCCGTGATCGGCAGGATCACCGTATCCGGTCTCGCCAGAATATTCTCTATAATCTCCGGCAGTGCCTCCACTGTCGTTGGTTTTTCTGCGGAATCATGCAGAAGTATGATTGACGTATCTCTCGTGTCAATATCTTTCGTGCAGTTCTCTAACAGCGTATCCGTGGTAAGTTTCATGCTGCCTCCGTCTCCGGAAGACACATTCCAGTCGTAATACTCCACTCCCTGGCTCTCCAGATAATCAATGAATTCATGCATATCGATCTCACTGACCGTATTGGAGCTTCCTCCCGGAAAACGATAATAAACGCTCTCCACACCGGTCGCCTGATAGACATAATCCCTGATCTGCTCAAAATCCCGCGTGAAACTGTCCATGGATTCGTATAGTTCCTTATATTTATGACTGTAGGAATGCATTCCTAACGTATGCCCATCTTCCACGATCCGCTGCAGTGCTTCTTCCGCATCCGTTCCTTCCCTGCCCACTACGAAAAAGGTAGCCTTTACCTGATACCTGTCTAAAATATCCAGGATATCATTCGTATAAATGCTGGGGCCATCGTCAAAAGTCAGATATACCTTGTGGATCTGTTCCTGCCCGGAATGAGCATCCGTCACCGGATCCGCGCTTCCCTGTACAGATTCCTCCTGCGGTATCTGTGAAGTCTGCCCGGTCGTCTGTGCTTCCTCCTGCAAAAGCTGCAGTTCGGTCTGCAATCTCTGATTCCCGGCTTCCAGTTCATCCAGTCTCCGATTCAGATCGTCCAGAATCCCGTTGATCGTATGCAGCCTGCAGATCAGATACACGCAGCACATAAGCGGGATTACCAGTCCTGCTGCCACTATACCCACGATCGTCTTCTTCAAACGCTGCACTCTTCGCCGCCGGTCCTCCGGTGATGTCTGTTGAAGTTGTTCTCTTGCCATGAATACTTTAATGTCTCTCTTCCTAATTCTGAAGCCCTCCCTGACGTCAGACAAGACTTCTGTAACAGTATAGCATATTCCACTTTTTTGGGAAAGAGATTTATGCAAAACTTTAAAAGCCGCAGCGGATTCCCCTATCCTCTGCGGCTTTCTGACATTATATTGTTCCCCTTTTTTGTATTCCCTTCGTATGCTGCGATTTTCTACGCATTCTCCTGCATTTGTCTCTCCGGATAACAACCCATAATAAAATTATGGAAAAAGAACTCCGGGCGGAGATAACTCCGAAATCGGTACCAGATATCTTCCGGCACATTTTCAAATTGCCATATCTGACCGTCACTTGCGAACTCGATCTCCAGCATTTGTTGCTGCGCATCGTAGCCTGCAGACTTTATCATCGGATTACCCCATTGTATCCTTCTCATTCGTATAATAATCTCTCTTTCTTTTCCTGCTTTTGTCAACCCTGACATACATGTCCTTTCGCCGTAAGGCGTTCAGCTCTATCTTTTTTCTGAAAGATTTCCCCCTTTATACTTTCATGTAAAGATCTTGTCCCACCCACTATGACAATCGCAGTTTATTTTATTTTCCCTTCATTTTACCCTTATGCAGGTCTAGCATACTTTTGAATACCTGTCTCTACTCCCACCCCCATGGTGTTGCTTGGGCAGTCGCTATTTACGCTGCCGATATGACGTTATTCAGTTTTATGAAGTGTAGCAAATTAAAAGTTTCGTTGGTTCATAGTTAATTAATATGTAAATTTAAAAGCACCGGTGTCGTTCACGGCTTCTTCGTAGCCATCGTAATCGGCGTAATGGGTGCATATAACGCGATAGGTTTTATCCTTAATAGCGTCAGAATATGTTAAATTTGCGCCAAAGCTACCTCGGTCAGCTGATTCTGCTCCATCAGAGACTAGTACTGTCTTCCATCCGTACCACATCTTTTGCTGGACTTTAATGTCTTTTACTCCGATAACTTTTGCCACTCCTACGCAAGATGTTGTAAACGTCATAACAAGTCCTTCGGCTGCGCTGAATGCCATAATAATTTCACAGTCAAACAAGGTCGTTATCGGCTGCACTTTTAAAAGATCATATTCCTGCGTCTTATTGGTTACAGCAACCGTAAGTGTTGAACCTTCATTTTTGTAGTCTTCCGCACTCACTTCCTGTGCCGGTGCGCTTACCGCAAAGAACAGCGCTAACAAAAATGCAACAATGGTTCTTCCTTTTCTCATCCGTTTCTTTTCTTTCACTCACATTTTCCTTTCCATCATAAGATTTGCTGCTACACTTTTTTGAGGCTTAACTGTCCCTCTATATAGTTCATGGTTTCCAATGACGGAATCTTACAAAATAATTTAATATTTTTATTATAAGTTGATTGCATTAGTAACTTCTACTGCCATGCTTCAGAAAAAGAATTGCACGA
>NZ_JBOKRY010000041.1:0-27781 GCF_051972595.1 Simiaoa sp.
TATCGTGTCTTACGTAATCCCGCCTGCAAGCAGTCGGTTTTCGTAATCCACGATCCTTGCACTGCTCATGCCTACGCTTATTATATCTAATTCGAATGACTGCTACAAGTGAAGTTTTTCTAAACAAAATCCCCGGGAGAGCCAGTTGGTCTTCCGGGGATTATTCTAACTATCCGATTTTTGTGATTAAAAACCGCTATATTTATTTTTTGTCTGCAGGTCTGCTGCCCAGTGTCAGATTCAGTTCTACAGATACATATTCACCGTTCTGAGGTCTCTGTACCGTTATGGTTGCGGAATCACCGGCTGCATAGTACTGTAATGTCTTCTGAAGATCAGAGTAGGACGAGATGCTGCTGCCGTCGAATTTGGTAATGATATCACCTTTCATGATACCGGCATTCGCTGCTGCACTGCCTTCCTCTACGGATACTACATAGATACCTTCCGGCATGTTGTACATCTGAGAGATCTGGGAAGTTACTTCCTGCAGAGAGATGCCGATGTAACCGACTTCATCCTCAGCTACTTTGGTTCTGGTCTGACGCTCCATCAGGTCTGCAATGATGGGACTTGCAGAAGTGATAGGGATTGCATAACCCATACCTTCTACGGTAGTACCACCAATCTTGTTGGAGTTGATACCGATGACCTCACCGTTCATGTTCAACAGTGCACCGCCGGAATTACCGGGGTTGATGGCTGCGTTGGTCTGGATGAAAGTACCGGTAGCACCGTTCTCCAGAGTGATCTCACGATTCAGGGCACTTACGATACCGTTGGTAACGGACTGGCCATATCCAAGAGCATTACCGATAGCAATCACCGGCTCACCAAGCTTCAGGTCATCACTGCTGCCCAAAGTAGCAACGGTAATGGCATTCTTGGTATCATCGCTCAGATCATTTAAAGATACTGCGATCACTGCCAGATCCATATCGGAATCCAGTCCTTTGACTTGTGCCTGTGCTTCACTGCCGTCGATAAAAGTAACGGTCAGCGTATCTGCGCTCTCTACTACGTGGTTGTTAGATACGATCAGCAGTTCATCATCCGTCTTGCCTACAATGATACCGGAACCGCTGGCTGCTTCTTCCTGTGTATACTGCTGTCCGAAGACATTTGCTGTCTCAGTAAAGTTATTCACAATCGATACCATGGCAGGCATAACCTTCTCCACCACATCAGATACATCAGACTCTACATAAGTAACGTTGGTCGCAAGCTGCGGTGTACTCTGGCTGCTCTCTGTTGCAGCTTCGGAAGTGACCTCATCTACCACTGCGGTATCCGTACCGGTCTTAAGCATCCCGGTACCCTGCTGTACCGCATAGAAACCGATACCGGCAAACAATCCGAAGAAAAGTCCCAGACTGACACTTACCACAGCTTTCCGGAAATAACCTCCATGCTTTTTGGGGTTCTTAGGTTCTGTATTGCTACCGGTGCTTCCGCCCATCTGGTATGTGGTGTAACCGTTTGCACTTCCCGCAGCGCTTACTCCGCTGAATGTACCGGTTGTATTTTTATCTCCGGTTTCATAACCGGAAAAATTATCATTCTCGTACATAATGTTTCCTCCTATCCTATCTGTAAGTGAGAAATTTTTTACTATTTCCATTTCTTCCTCTCACCTTATGAACATAGTATATCCACCAAATGTGACCGAATTGTGATAACTTTCTGAAGCAATTATGAAAGATCAAAAAATCCGAAGACGTTTTCACCTCTCCGGATTTTCCTTGTTATTCAACCGTAACGGATTTTGCCAGGTTTCTGGGCTTATCTACATCGCAGCCACGTCCCACTGCCACATAGTAAGCAAACAGCTGCAGAGGAATGATTGCCAGGGAATTAGTAAAGTACGGATTCGTCTCGGGAATGTATACCACATAATCCGCTGCTTTCTCGATGGCCTTGTTGCCCTCGATGGTAACCGCCATGACAAAAGCACCTCTTGCCTTTACCTCTACCATATTACTGATGGTCTTCTGGAACAGAGCCGGCTGGGTTGCCAATGCCACTACCAGGGTGCCATCTTCGATCAGGGAAATGGTGCCATGCTTCAGTTCTCCGGCTGCATAAGCCTCGGAATGAATATAGGAGATCTCTTTTAACTTCAGGGATCCCTCCAGGGAAATCGCATAGTCAATGCCACGTCCGATGAAGAAGATATCTCTTGCGCCCACATAACGGTTGGCGAAATGCTGGATCTTCTCCTTCTGTCCCAGCAGCAGTTCGATCTGATCCGGCAGACATCTCAGGTCAGCCAGCATTCCGGCGAACTTCTCCTGATCAACGGTTCCACGCACCTTGGCGAACTTCATAGCCAGCATGTAAAGTGCGGTCAGCTGTGCACTGTAAGCCTTGGTCGTTGCAACGGCGATCTCGGGACCTGCCCAGGTGTACATAACACTGTCAGCCTCTCTGGCGATGGAACTGCCGACGACATTGACGATACCCAGTACCTTGAAGCCCTTTTCCTTGGACTCCCGTAATGCTGCCAGAGTATCCGCCGTCTCACCGGACTGGCTGATGACGATGACCATATTGCCCTTCTGCAGGATAGGATCTCGATAACGGAATTCGCTTGCCACGTCCACCTCTACCGGGATTCTTGCCAGACCTTCGATGACATATTTTGCGGTAACACCGGTATGATATGCAGAACCGCATGCCACAATATGAATCTTTGTGATCTCCTTAATCTCTTCATCACTCATATTCAGTTCTTCGATGACGATATCATTATCCTTGATACGGGGAGAAATGGTATCGTTGATGGTCTTAGGCTGCTCGTAGATCTCCTTCAGCATGAAGTGCTCATAGCCTGCCTTCTCGGCCGCATTGGCATCCCAGTCGATGGTAACCGGCTGTTTTTCTAATTCTTCTTCATCTACGGAGAAGAAACGCAGACCATCCCGCTGTAATTCCACGACTTCCTGATTGTCTACATAATATACGGTTCTGGTGTATTTCAAAATAGCGGGAACATCGGAAGCGATAAAGCTGCCGTTTTCGCTCTTACCTACGATCAGAGGACTGTCCTTACGGGCTGCAAAGATCTTATCCGGCTGGTCTGCGAACATAATTCCCAGTGCATAAGATCCTTCCACACGGTGAAGCACTTTGGTGATGGCTTCCAGGGGGTTTCCTTTATAATAGTAGTCTAACAGATGTGCCAGTACCTCGGTATCTGTCTCGGATACGAACTGATAGCCCTTATCCTGCATCTTTTTCTTCAGGGGAATATAATTCTCGATAATTCCGTTGTGTACTACGGCGATCGTTCCCGCATTGTTCATATGGGGATGGGAGTTGATGTCACTGGGAGCGCCATGAGTTGCCCAACGGGTATGTCCGATGCCGGAAGTTCCCTTCATATTTGCACCGCCATGGGTCAGATTCTCTAAAACCTTCAGTCTTCCCACTGCCTTTTTGGTGTTGATCTTCTCACCATCAAAAATGGCCATACCTGCGGAATCATATCCACGGTACTCCAGTTTGGACAGACCGTCTAAAATGATCGGTGCTGCCTGTTCTGTTCCAATATATCCTACGATACCACACATAGTCATGCATCCTTTCTGTTCTGTTTCCAGTATTCTTTGTTGGAAGTAAAAGCAAGAACCCATTTTTTCGGGAGCCTGCGATAATTCTTACCTAATAGATAGCCTGCATATTTACAGGCACATTGTATATAAAAATGGGGCAATTTTGCGGTCATATGTTGTTCCCGCAGATATGCCGTCACATCTTTCACCATCCGTTTTCCTTCGGATTCCGAAGGATACGCCGCAAACACTTCCGGGTGCTCTGCCTGGGATACCCCCAGATCGAAATTCCTATGGAACTGCTGCCCATTGGTATAGTTATGGGAGTGTACAACCTCAGCATCCGCCGCATAAGCGATCGAATAGCCGGCTTCCACTGCCTTCGCCGCGTAGATCATGTCTTCATTAAATATGGTATGTCTGACAAATCCGCCCAGTTCCTCATAAATCTCCCTGCGATATGCCGCACACACATTAGAGCAGAAAAAAGTCTTGATACCCAGGGTCTTAAGATCCTCCGCGGATTTGATCCGGGATCTGTCCGGATAATTGAATTCTCTGGTATAGCTTTCTACCGGTGTGGAATCTTTTCTCGGCAGCTGTCTGGCATAGGATACTGCGGTGCTGCCCTGCAGAGGTTCGATAAGATTTTCTATCAGCTTATTATCTACCGGCATGGCATCCTGCGTCATCATGACAAAGACATCGGCGGAAGACTTTTTCACGCCCATCCGTCTGGTTCCGCCATGGTCGAATTCCCGTTTGGACACATGATATACTTTTATATTCTGATACTGCTCTAAAAATCTGGTTCCGTAGATCAGCTGTTCAAAATACTTCTCCTCCGTATTTAAGAGGATCACCTGATGTACCGGCACGCTCTGACTGCCAAGCTTATCCAGTAATGTAAATAATTCTTTCCCCGGTTTATACAGAGGAATAACCACATCGATCTCCATGACAGAGCGCTCCTTACTTTCCAATCTCTGGTTTATTATACTTTATCGCAGTCGGTTACACAAGTTTTTTTCTAAAACAGAAGGGAGCCCCGATCTATTCGGAAGACTCCCTTGTATTCCAGTTCGCTTATTTATTCAGGTACGGTGATGTGTCTGCATTAATCTTTCTGCTGTATTCCTTTACACTGTCGGTAACAGTATAGTTCGCATCATCAAACAGGAACTGATGGAGCCATACTACATTGCTCTCCAGATCCACAGGGATAACACAGCTTCCCTTAGCACCGATGTTTCCGGTGTCACGCATGGTCTCCTCGGGGAAACCTCCCTCATCCACAATACGATAATTTGCAATATTGCTTAACAGATCCAGGATATCCTTGGAATCCAGGCTGGTGTAGATATCATCGATCGCATTATTGAATACCTTGGAAAGTGTTGCGTAATCTGCTTTCTTCGCCTGATCTTCAATTGCCTGAATGACCTCACGCTGACGGGCAGCACGCTTGAAATCGTTACCTGCGGTATAACGGATACGGCAGTAAGCAGTAGCCTGCAGACCGTTCAACAGCTGCGTTCCGGTCTCGGTTACCGGTGTATAGTCGCACTTCAGTACTTCTGCAATACCGATCTGATAGTTATTGATATGCTTGATCTCCTCGGAGTCCACATCAATATAGATACCGCCCAGACCATCGATAACTTCGCTCAGTCCCTTATATCCTACGGTTACAAAATTCGTAATATCCATATCCAGGTTCATGTTCAGCATCTTAACTGCCTGCTCCGCTCCGCCGTAGGAGTAAGCTGCGTTAGCTTTCTGATAAGAATCGGTACCGATATTCAGGTAGGTATCACGATATACGCTGACCAGCTTGATATCACCGGTATCCATATTAACACTGGCGATCATAACGCTGTCGCTTCGGCTGCCCTTGTACAACTGGCTTTCCTTAGTCGCATCTACGCCGAACAATGCGATGTTCATATAGCCCTTCATGGTCTCGTCCTGCTGTACTTCTTCGGGAATCCGGAGTTCTTCGGTCTCTAAGACAGTGAATTTCGGGCCTTCATTATTGGTATGTGTCATTACCAGATACAGTACTGCTACCATGACCAGGATCACTACGATCTCTATGCCAAAGATGATAACTTTTCTTCTCTTCTTGGCTGCACGCTGCTTCGCGGATGCTCTCTTTTGTCCGTAACTGCTGCCGGCAGGTCTCGATCCGGAAGGTCTCTGTCCCGCAGGTCTCTGTCCCGCAGGTCTCTGTCCATTTCCGGAAGGTCTTCTTCCGCTTCCGGCAGGTCTCTGACCATTGCCGCCATGATTGTTAGAATTTGTTGCCATCTTGTTTTCTCCTTGCATTCGTAAATATTTAATAAGCATTTTTATTGATGAATCCGGTGAAGAAGGTCATCAGAATAATCTTAATGTCAAACCCTACTGTCCAGTTCTCAATATAATAAATATCGTATTCGATCCTCTTCTTGATGGAGGAATCGCCGCGCAGACCATTCACCTGTGCCCAGCCGGTCAACCCCGGTCTTACCTGATGTTTTACCATGTAACGGGGAATCTCTTCCTTGAACTTCTCCACGAACTGGGGGCGTTCCGGTCTCGGTCCCACCAGACTCATATCTCCCTTAAGGATATTAAACAGCTGCGGAAGCTCGTCAATACTGGTACGCCGTAAAATCTTGCCGATTCCCGTGACACGCGGATCGTTCCGCACTGTCCAACCCTTTTTCTCTTCCGCCGCCGACTGCATTGCCATACTGCGAAATTTATACATGTAAAACGACTTATTATGAAGTCCTACCCGTTCCTGCTTGAAGATCACAGGTCCGGGACTGGATAGTTTTACCAATATAGCCGAAAGTAACATGATCGGTGAAGTAATGATAATACCGAAGATGGAACCGACAATATCCATTGCCCGTTTGATCATCATGTTACCGGTATTCGTCAGGGGCACATAACGGATATTGATCACAGGCAGTCCCATCAGGTCCTCTGTATAAGGTCTGCTGGGGATCAGACTGCTGTAATCCGGAATGAATTTCGTGTGCACACCGGACTTCTCACAGATGTCTACCACACCCTCCAGATAATCGTAATCCTTCAAAGACAATGTAATAGCGATCTCATCCAGCTTGTTTTCCGGCAGAATGTATTCCAGATTGCCAAGTGTTCCCAAGACTTTTACCCCTTTGTAGGTGGTGCCTCCCGGGATGTGTTCATCCAGAATACCGCACACCACATATCCCCATTGAGGATTCGCAAGTATCCGGTCGATATATTCCTCCGCTGCTCTGGAATACCCCACCAGCAAAATATGCTTCAGGTTGTATCCCTTTTTACGCATAGACCGTAAGGCTTTGCGCATGAAAATACGGAATACGGAAGTCAGAAACACATTCAGGACATAAAAAATCGCCATGACGGATCGTGAAAAGTTGATCTCACGGATGATCATATACAGGATAATGATCAAAGCCGCCAGGCCAATGGTATTTGCCTGCAGAATGCTGTATATCTCATGTCTGCGGCGGACGGTTCGCTTCGGAGAATACACGTTGCACCGGTAATACAGGAACATATACCCGGGTACAATAAAGGGAAGCAGCATGTAGTAATCCTGAATCGGCAGGACACCGATCCCCGGACCGTCATTCAATATATAAAATTTGATATAATAGGCAAGGACAAAGGATGCTGCTGTGATCAGCGCATCTATTATCACAAGAAGCCTGTTAAAGACTTTCTGGTTGTCTTTTATCATATAGGTCACCCAATCTGTAAGTCTGAAAAGCTTCTTTTTAACGATTTCATTCTACAATAACAGTGTTTTTTTCTCAACTTAAGAATTTATGAAGCAAATTCTTAAGATTTCATAAGAATTCGAAAAATGTTCAGGTACAGCTGCCACTGGATCTTCACATAGTTCCACAGATGACTCCATTGAAAGCGCACTTTCGTCTGCTTTCCCACAGGTCCGACAGATCTCTTCAGACCATTCAGCAATCCCTTCAGGTATAGTTTTCCCATTCTCTTCTTGCAAAAAAACAGAAATTTTATGCCAAATCCAAGCAAAAAAAATGGCAGATTCAGGATCCACTGAAAAAGCGGCATGTTTTTCCCGATGACACAGACATTATTAGCAGAGGACAGTTCTGTCTTCCGCATATTATACCGGGACCCAGTGGATGCACTGCCATAGTGCAGTACAGCTGCCGCAGGCTCGTACCGGTTCTCATAACCGTAGATCCGGGCGCGGTAACCGATATCCAGGTCCTCCAGATAGGCAAAATGGTTTTCATCAAAATAACCGATCTCTTCAAATACGGAACGTCTGTAAATTGCTGCTCCTCCACAGGCGGAAAATACGCTGACATTTTTTTCGTATTTGTCTGCCGGGCGTCCTTTTCCGCGGGAATACGCCCATCCCAGGACGCAGTAACGATCCCCGGCATCATCGATAAGCTCCGGCTTATCCCACATGAGCATCTTCGCACTGACGGAAAATATCCTCTCGTTCTCACGGATGGCATCGTACAATCCCCTCAGAAATCCCGATTCGACTTTGGTATCATTATTTAACAGAATCACATAGGGACTCTGTGCCTTACGGATTCCCAGATTCACTGCATGGCAGAAGCCGGTGTTTTCAGACATCGGGATCAGGTGCACTCTTACTCCCGACTTCCTGCACCATTCCTTCTCCAGATATTCCACACTTCCGTCCACGGAGGCATTATCGATGATCAGCACTTCGTATTCCGGAGCGTTCTCCTGTCTCTCACACAGAGAGGTCATGCACTCCGGCAGATATTTCATTCCGTTGTAATTTGGTATAACAACTGTTATTTCACTCATAATGTCTTACACTCCCCCGGATATTCCGGCAGATAAAGCAATCTTCCCTGTTGCCGTAATGCTTCGGACAATCGCAGACTTAAGGTTCGGATGTCCACTCCTGCCGGCAGTACAGTTACATCGAATACCGGTTGCTCTCCCGGGTGCCTTCGTATCTCAGTATACGGAACTCCCACAATTTTCTCGAATACTTCCTGGCAGGAAGGCTGAATACGAATACAGCGAAGATCCAGCGCCTGCGCATCCTGGGACAATTCCGCTCTGTGAAGATATCCTCCGAATCCCTGCCACAGCCCCTCGTAGAACACCTTTCCCTCCGCAGTCATTCTGCCGCCGATGATCTTGCCAGTCTTCCCGGACAATACTCTGCCCCCCACGGCTGCCACATCCGCGCGGTTCTGTAATACGTCTGTATACTGTAAACGATAAAATCCCACATGCCTGGTCTCACAGGCAGTCGCAGGGATCCCCCGCAGTGCGGCATGATCCCGCAGAGCCCGAAGGCCCGCCTCGTAAGCGTATTTTTTGCTGTGGGGATTGGCTGCCGTAGATGCCTCGTGGCATCTCCAGTGATACAACACTTTGGGGATATGAAGAATGCTCTTCTCCCCGGCCTGCCCGTCCGTCGTCAGCACTTCTGCCACAGCCCGTAACACCAAGTCATAGTCCTGGGCGCCGTCACATTCCGGTCGGAATTGCAGTCTCTTCATCAGTTCCGCATCCATGACCAGAAAATGACAGATATAGTTATTGCTCAGAATTAAATCGTAATTAAAGTTTTCTTTATGATTCGGATCATAGTATCTTGTCTCTTTTCCGTCGCACTTATCCTCATCCGAATAGGCGAAGGTGACTTTGACACCTCTGTCATATGCTTTGGTGACCGCGTCTGCCATTTCGTACAACGCATCCGGTGTCAATACATCATCATGATCCAGCAGCCCGATGTACGCTCCCTTCGCATAGGGAAGTGCCTGATTGGTATTGGCAGCAATTCCCGCATTTTCTTTCAGATGCACATAGCGGATCCTGGGATCTGCTGCGACAGGTTCTGTCTCCCCATCCGTCGGCTGCTCCTTCAGGAATCCCTGCTGCATCAGTGTCTCCTCCACACTACGATCCTCTGTTGCATCCGCCAGGATCAGTTCCCAGTGGGGATAACTCTGTACCATAATGCTTGTTATCATTCGTTTCAGATAGGTCTCCGGAGTCCGGTACAGTGGTACCAAAATGCTAAAGGTAATGGGATTGTCCCATTTTCTGTCACTCTGCTTTTCCAGTTCCTCTTCCGAACAGGGCACAAAAAAATAGCGGTCTGTCTCTGTCAGGCGCTCCCTCACAGAGATCCAGGTTTCCCTCAGGCCGTTACGTTGCAGATAATATAGAGTTTTCTTAAGGTTTGCCTTGTTTAGCTTTGCCACAGATACCTCCGAGTTTTTAGAAATAGCAACAGCAGCCACCATTCGCAAAATCGCTCTTACGAGCTTTCCTTTTGCTCATGTTGGTTATCTCGCCCTATAAATAGTATTGTATATTCTTACGAACGCAAGCGTTCGACGTATATGCAATACTATTTACACTGCTCTGCTGTTGCCGCAAAAGAGCAAATCGTCCTGTCCGGACGATTCGCTCTTAAAAGACTATACTAATTTATAAAATTCTCACTTATAATACTGCCTTTACATCCTCGGTCAGCTTCTCTACCTTAGCCTGTGCATCCTCTAAGCTGGTTCCCTTGACACCCATGTAGAACTTGATCTTGGGCTCGGTTCCGGAAGGACGTGCACAGCACCATGCATTATCGGGAAGCTCGAAGTACAGAACATTGGACTTGGGAAGCCCTGTGGTGGTCTTCTCGCCGGTCTCCATGTCAATGATGACATCGTTCTGGTAATCGCGGAACTTCTCTACCTTCAGATCTCCGAATGCCTTAGGAGGATTCTTACGAAGCTTCTCCATGATCTCGGCGATCTGTCTTGCACCGTCGATACCCTTCATGGTGATGGTGTACTGGGTCTCCTTGAAGTAACCGTACTTCTCATACATGGATACCATCATATCCCACAGAGTCATGCCATGCTTCTTGCAGTAAGCTGCTACTTCGCACAGACACATTACCGCTACAATAGCATCCTTATCTCTTGCGTGGGTACCTGCCAGACAGCCGTAGCTCTCTTCCAGCCCAAATACATAGTTGTTGCTGCCGGTCTGCTCGAAGAGCTTGATCTGCTCGCCAATGAACTTGAATCCGGTCAGTACCTCGATCAGCTTTACACCGTAAGTCTGTGTAATAGGCTTGGTCATGTTAGTGGTAACGATGGTGGTTACCAGGGCAGGATTCTCGGGCATGGTACCGGTTGCGGTCTTCTCTCTTAAGATATATTCTGCGATCAGCATGCCGGACATATTACCGGTAAATGCCACATACTCGCCGGTCTTAGTATCTTTTGCATAGACACCCAGACGGTCTGCATCGGGATCGGTTGCCAGAACGATGTCTGCATCCTTCTCCTTCGCCAGACGTAAAGCATAGGTAAATGCCTTGGGATCCTCGGGGTTCGGATAATCCAGTGTGGTAAAGTTCGGGTCCGGATTCTCCTGCTCGGGAACCACATAGACATGCTTGAAGCCTAACTCGGACAGGATACGTCTTACCGGCTTGTTACCGGTACCGCATAACGGAGTATATACGATCTTGATGTCATCTGCCATTTCCTTGATAACATCGGGATGAATGATCTGCTTCTTCAGCTCTGCCATGTACTTATCATCGATCTCTTTGCCGATCACTTCATAGAGTCCTGCTGCCACAGCATCCTCTCTGCTCATGGTCTTCACGGTATGATAATCCTTGATAGACTGTACTTCGGTAATGATGTCCTTATCGATAGGAGCGGTTACCTGTGCGCCGTCCTCCCAGTATACCTTATAGCCGTTGTACTCAGGAGGGTTGTGACTGGCGGTCACCACAATACCTGCGGTGCATCCTAACGTCCGAAGGGCAAAGGACAGTTCCGGGGTAGGTCTTAAAGATTCAAAAATGTATGCCTTGATGCCGTTGGCTGCCAGACATCTTGCTGCCTCATCAGAAAACTCGGGAGACATGCGGCGGGAGTCGAATGCAATTGCCACACCCTTACTCTGTGTACCGCGCTTGATAATATAATTGGCAAGACCCTGAGTTGCCTTACGAACGGTATATACATTCATACGGTTGGTTCCCGCACCGATCACACCACGTAAGCCGCCGGTACCGAATTCCAGTTCCTTGTAAAAACGATCTTCCACTTCTGCTTCATTGTTACGGATTGCCAGAAGTTCATCCTTGGTCTTCTGGTCAAAATAATCATCATTTAACCAGAAATTCAGTTCGTCCATATAACTCATTTTCCTATCCTCCTGCTTTATCGCTATCTTTCAATATCTTTCCATATCTTCAGTAAACGCTCTCCGGTGATATTTTACCATAGATTCCCTCTACTGAAAAGAACTATTTAATGTCAGCTAACTGCCGGATCCTTCAGTGCGTAATCGCTGCGGTCAAGGGAGAAATTCGGATTGTAATATGGATCTCCCGCTTCCAGTTCGGCCTTCCATTTTTCACGGAAATGCTCGGATTCTTTGTTGTAGCGCTCGGCTTTCTCCCCCTGATCGTCCAGTCCTCTGGAGATAGATTCGTAATGATACAGCTCCGCAAAAGGAGTCCACACATTCAAAAGTCCCAGTTTACGCAATTTCAGGCAGAAATCAACATCATTTAAGGAGATCACAAAGCTCTCATCCAGGCCACTCACCTGTTCATACAGACTCTTTTTCACTAACAGGCAGGCACCGGTCACAGCTGTAACGTTCTGGGTATAACACAGACGTCCCATGTAGCCCAGGTTCTGTACCGGAATACGGTAATGGGTATGTCCTGCGGTACGGTGTGCTCCCAGTCCGATGACCACACCGGCATGCTGGATCGTCTTGTCCGCATAATACAGCTTGGCACCTACGGCACCCACATCCTCTCTCTGGGCATACATCAGCATCTCTTCCATCCAGTTGGCCGTGATAACCTCCGTATCGTTATTCAGTAACAGGATATATTCCCCGGAAGCATAGGATACGCCCAGATTGTTTACTGCGGAATAATTAAAATCTCCATGATAGGTCACTACAGAAATGCGCCCGTCCTCACTGTGCAGGATACCGCCGTCATGGCCGCAGACTGTATGCAGCTTGCATCTTTCTTCATAAGAATCGTCACCGGACAGTCCTAACAGTTGGGAATAATAGTCCCGGATCTCGGGTGTGGTACTGTTGTTCTCCACCACAATGATCTCTATATTACTCCAGGTACTGTTCTTCTGAATTGAAGTGATACAGCGTTTCAGATCCTCAACGTGATCCTTATTGGCGATCACGATGGAGATCTTCGGATCTCCCAGAATCTGATAACGAATACGGAAAATCGTGGCACAGGCCCTGGTACTGGTAATCTGAAAATGCTTAAAGCCATGCTTTTTCAGATGATCCGCCACAGCCCCCTTTGCCGCCTCAATGGCATAAGGTTTCGCGTCAATGCTGGCTGCAGTACTGCCCTCATGACTTCTCCAGTAGTACATCAGTCTTGGAACATGAACGATCTTTTCCGCTCTGTCGGTGAGACGCAGGATCATATCGTGATCCTGGGCACCATCAAATGCGGTACGGAACAGTTCCTCTCCCTCTAACAGCTTTCTGGAAAAGACGCTGAAATGGCAGATATAATTATTTGCCCGCAGATTGTCCGGTGCATAGTCCGGCTTAAAATGCATGGTCAGCATCTTGTTAATGTCGTTTTCTTTGAATGTAGTCTCATCACAATAGAGATAATCCGCTCCCTGCTCATTGATCTCCTTCACATACGCATACAATACGGAAGGATGTAAAATATCATCCTGGTCAAACAGTCCGATATAATCTCCGGTAGCCAGCTTGTAGCATTCGTTGGTGTTATAGGAGATACCGCCGTTATGATCCAGGTGCTTATAGACAATACGACCATTCGCCTTCGCCGCGTACTCCTTGCAGAGTTCCTCGATATAGGAGTGCTCCGCGTCGGAACCGTCCGCCAGACACAGTTCCCAGTTGGGATACGTCTGGTTCATGACGCAGTCCAACATCTGGATCTGGAACTCTCTCTTATTGTTCCACAGGGGAACGAGAATACTGATCTTCGGCATATAAGGGAATATCGTCTCTTCTTCCTTTTTCCGCTGCTCCGCATCAGGAAAGCTTCCGGTTCCGTAGGACTCCATCAGACTCTTCTGGCGGGTCTTGTTGCGGAGCTTACGCAGGATATCCTTCGGTCCGCCGCAATGGGACAAGCGATCCTTCTGTCTCTGTGCGAAATGGATCAGGCTTCTCGCCGGACCTGTGGCTTTCCAGAATTTATTCTTTTTGATCCGGTCCAGTTTGAACTGCAGGTCCTCTTTTTCCGATTCCAGCACTACGATCTTATCTGCCAGGTCCGCACATTTCTCGTGCTCCCTCTCGTAGGCTTCCTTATAATTTATCTCTGTATTGTTCTCTGACATAGTTTCCTCCGCGACATGTTTTCGCATTCACTTACATTTCTGCAGCAGCATATCCTGTTCTATTCTTCCGGTGCAGATTTTTCCACTACCATATATTTCCCCGTATCATTCCACAATCGCAGCTTGCTGACACGGTTCACAGCCAGCACTGCAATATGATAAGTTCCTACAGGAAGATGTTCCCCGGCGCGGCTGACGCAGAAACCTCCCAGGGCCACATTTTTCTGGTCCGGAAGATTCTCCTCCAGTTCCTGCCTATATGCTGGTAAAATATTCATGGTCCATGCCTTCCGGTCCGCCTCCCGCTGTCCCTGCGTATCTTCGGGAAACAATACTAAAAATTTATCATAACATGCGTTATCGTCTCCCAGGATCACACTGTACCCCTGGATCCGCTCCGGTCCTGCGGTTTCCACCCG
The DNA here is from genome assembly GCF_051972595.1 of Simiaoa sp. Taxonomy (NCBI): domain Bacteria; kingdom Bacillati; phylum Bacillota; class Clostridia; order Lachnospirales; family Lachnospiraceae; genus Simiaoa; species Simiaoa sp. Next base: position 14,377 of record NZ_JBOKRY010000041.1, read on the forward strand.
TGCCATCAGGCAGTCATCCTGTCTTGCATTTTCCAGAAGCTCCTGCCTGCTCTCACATTGCCATGCCGGCTCCTGTAAAAGATTCCGGTCCGTAAGATATGCCGGAACCACACGACTGTCCAATCCTTCCCGGTTCAGTCCCATAGGGTAAAAAGGATCCACTCCGCGGAACTGAGGATGCATCTGGTAAAGCAGTTCTCTCTCTTCCGTCAGGCGTCGCATTTTCTCTGGACTTTCGTCGCTTCCGCGGCTCAGGGATTCATGATGATACGCAAAACAGTCATTCAGCACAACATTAAAATATCCCATCTCCACCAGACGAAAACCCAGATCCACATCATTATAGGCCACCCGCAGTGCCTCACGGAATCCACCCGTCTCCCGGAACACCTCTGTCCTTATCAGCAGACAGGCACCCGTCACTGCCACGCAATTCAGATCAAAGCAATTTCTGCCAAAATAATAAGACTTATCGTCTTCCATGAACTGGAGCTTATGCACCGGTCCCACCGGCAGATTGACAATACCGTCGTGTTGTATTTTCACAGAATCCGGATAATACAGCTTTAGTCCCACGCTTCCCACATAAGGCTGCATGGCGCGGATCACCATTTTGTCCAGCCAGTCATTGCCGCACACTTCTATATCATCATTTAAAAACAGCAAAAACTTTCCTTCTGCCAGTTCAGCTCCCCGGTTGCACATCGCTGAAAAATTAAATTCCGCCGGTTCATAAATATAACGGACAGGGACACCACCTTCCCGGATCCGTCCGATCAGTTCTTCCGTTTTTTGCTTATTTCCCGCACTGCTTCCGTTATCCACCAGCAAAATTTCAACAGGGATCCTGCTCTCAGACCTTCTCGTTAGGGAACGCAGGCACTTCTCCAGTATCTCCGGATTATCTTTGGAGGGAATGATCACCGAGACTTTAAGCTCTCCTGCGAACAACTCTTTGGCACCTTCCGCCGCCCTGGAGGCCAGTTCCACCGCCAGCTGCGGTGACTCCTTCGTCTGCTGGTAATTTTCCCAGGGAGTGCACTCCCGGCTGTCCCGGTCTGCACGTGCATCTGGTCCCTGGATTCCTATTCCGTCTGCAGAAAAAGTTCCATGGAACAACACGGTTTCCATATGACCGATGGAATGGCAATCTCTCTCGAACCCTCCGGCTCCCAAAAACAGGCGATCCATCAGCGACCGGATCTCTCCGGCATCTGTAAAAAGAATTTCCTTTCCGGTGCTCTCGTTCTCCGTCACGACCGGATTTTCTCCCATTCTCTGCAGTAGACTGCTCCGTACCGCAACGACACTTCCCACATAGAAAAAGGCTCTGTACAGATCCGGTGACCAACAGGGTTTGTACCAGGGAATGCAACGCTCTCCCTTCTCATTCATCAGGTCTTCATCACCGTAGACGATTTCTGCTTCCGGATGCCTTGCAAAATACGCGTTGATCCACTCTGTCGCATTATCTGCCAGCCGTCCCGCCGCCTGTCGGAAAATGACGAATTCCACAAGTTCCGCGATTTCCCGGGGTTCCGCGATTTCCCGGTCCTGCTCCGATGCCCACTGTTCGTAAGTCACCCGAAGCCGGCTTAACTCAGCTTCATATTTTTTATCCTGTTGTCTGACAAGTATCTGCTTTACTGCGGTCCGAATGCCCAAGCTTTACGTCTCCTTAGAAAAATTTTTTCACTGCCCCCGCCATATCCTGTGCCATGGCAGGAGGAATCGGCACGATCTCCATTTTTACAGATAAACTGTTGTCCGCCTGACGGTTCAGGGCATCCACACGAACGGTCATATTCGGATCCTCCGTGGGGAATACAATGCTGGGATACTCCGCACCGTCTGCGGATTTTACTATTTTTCCGTTGGTGAAAAATACCTTTTTCTCCTGCAGTGGTACCGGCTGTCCGTTCAATGTAAGCTCCCGCACCTTGCACATGCAGGAACACATGGCGGGATCTATCCGTAGGGAATGCACATTGCCGTCAAAATGCACCGTGAAGAACGCCAGCTTTTCCTCTGCATAGACATTCTCCGGGAAATAAGAATTTTCCTCAGAAAATCCCTGTCCCTTGTCTTCGTAGATCTGTACTCTCAGTTCTCCCTCCGACTGACGGAAACGCCCGATCCATTCGGTGGGTTTATAGATTTCGCCGCCTAAGAGGTTCCGGATCTCGCCCATCGACAATTTCTGTCCGGTGACATATTTCTGGAAGGAGCTCTCCTGCTCTCTGTACTGTCTTGCCTCATTTTCCGTGATGCCCAGACGGTCTAAGATCCGGTCCAGTTCCAACGCATTGCGTCTTTCGTCCTCCAGAACATAACAGTAAATTGCCCGAAACGCCAATGCTTTTGTATCTATGACGCGGTCAAAGGTCCACTCGTAATCAATCAGCGTCCAGTGATCCCCATCCACCAGAATATTGGCAAAGATCAGATCAAAATCCGCTACCGGAACATCCTCCCCGTAGCTTACTCTCTCCAGATACTCCGCAAACAGTTCATGGAATCCCTCTACATCCTGTCTGTCCAGACACTCGTCCATCAGCTCCGACAGAGGTCTTCCGGGTACGAACTCAAATTCCGCGTAAATGGCGCCCTCCTCTTCGCCCAGATGGCAGGTATTAACATCCAGCCGGCTTCCGGCGTAGCGCTTTTTTAATTTTTCGTATGCTTCCGCCATGTGACGCACATGGGCTTCGGCTTCTGTCGTAAGCGGATATTTCCGAACGGCTTTCTTCCCCTCTGTATCTGTAAGGATCTCAGTACGGATCCGGAACTCTTCCGCACGATCGTTGGAATATCTTGCATATTTCAGTTCCAGTGGCTTACCGATGATTGCCATGTAAGAGTTGGAAAATACAGAGAACAGCCCCTCTTCCACGATGCCGTCAAAGGCACTTTTTTCATCAAATAACAACATTCTGTCACGGTCAAAATTCCGCAGATTATTGGACAGTTCTCCCCGTCCCGGAAGATACGCGTCGGAATAGACCGTGGTCATAAATTTATAATCGGGATACGGATAATAGAAACTCCGCTCCCCCACGCCACAGGCATCGAATATTTTCTCCAGTTTTTTCCGGGAAAAGGTACGCACCACACCGCCATTCGGATAATTTTCGATTCCGGAGAACCAGTCTCCCAGATGATCTTCCTTACAGCCGGCGAAATATTTCAGACCGTATTTATTCTCAATGGCAATGACGATCCTGCCCTCCTTCGCCAGGTGCTTTTGCAGAATCTTCAGGAAATCCTCATAAGGCGTCTTACCGCCTATGTAAGCCTGCCCATACTCGAAGACACCGATCAGACAGATATAATCGTAATCGGTAGGCAGATCCGGCTCCACATCTGTAAAATTGCCCACATGGATCGTCACATTCTCACAGTCACTATGGCGGTAGGCATTGATCAGGCTGCGCTTCTTCGAGAGATCCACACAGGTCACCCGGCCTGCTTTTTTCGACAGTGCTCCCGTAATGGCTCCGCAGCCGCTGCCGACCTCCAACACCTTATCCGTTTTTTTCATAGGAAGGAAATCCACGATATTTTCCCGCAGGGCAGACAGATGATATAATACCGGCCATTTTTTTCTCTCCGCAATGATCCGGTCATATTCCACGGTACTGTATTTTTTCACGATCTCTAAGATCTCGTCCTCCACACTGCCGTCGCAATAATAATCCTCTCCGGGATACTTATCCAGATTCAGTGTTACTTTGCCGATGGTCTCTGTCATTCCTTATTTCTCCTCTGCATCCCATACTTTCGTATCGGAATCCATATCATAATAGCCTACGGTATTTTTATCGGATACTACCGTAATATTCAGGGCATCATACAGTCTGTGATAGACCTCGAAGGTATCCTGATTATAGCCGGTCACTCCCAGAGACAGCAGATACTCGCCGCCCTGTAAGTTCATTTTCTGTGTAAAAGTCACATTTTTCACATCACCGGGTTCCACGCTGTCTAAGAACGCTTTCTCGATCATGGTATTGGTGCCGGTGATCTCCACACCGATAACATTTTTCACGGAAAACGCAAAAATCGGTGCCGGAATATGATCCATAAAACGGACGCGCATATGAATAGTGAACATGCTGCCTTTCAGGATTGCATTGGTGGGAACCCCTCTGTCATCCGTAATATAAAATTCCTCGATCTGTGCCTGTTTGGTACCGTATTCCAGTGCGTTGGGGTTCTGTCCCTTCGCCTCCATGGAAACCTCTGCGGCATCTTTAGCAGCGCCATCCGCCTTTTTCGCAGCGGCTCTCTGCAGGTCTTCATCATCCAAGAGATTCCCCGCTTCTCCGCCGGCATTTTCGGATTCATCATACTGACCTACCAGTACCCGCTTGTAGGTGTCGATCATCGCTTTGGGGCTGCCCTCGCCCAGGATATTTCCCTGGTTCAGCAGATAGACGCGGTCGCAGTATTTGCTGATGCTGCTCAGATCATGACTGACGAACACAATGGTCTTGCCCATTTTCTTGAATTCTTCGAATTTGTGATAACATTTAGCCTGGAAAAATACATCGCCGACACTCAGTGCTTCGTCCACGATCAGGATCTCCGGCTCGATGTTAATGGCCACAGCAAAAGCCAGACGGACGAACATACCGCTGGAATAGGTCTTCACCGGCTGATAGACATAATCCCCGATATCTGCAAAGCTTAAAATGTCCGGCAGCTTTGCCTCGATCTCTTTTTCGGAGAATCCCATCATAGTACCGTTCAGATACACATTCTCGATGCCGTTATATTCCATATTGAACCCGGCACCCAGTTCAAGCAATGCGGAAATACGCCCGTTGACCAGCACTCTTCCCGAAGTCGGGTTCAGTACGCCGGTGATGATCTTCAGGATCGTGGATTTACCGGAACCGTTGGTACCGATGATGCCCACGGTTTCCCCCTGATAGATCTTCATATCCACACCCTTCAGGGCATAATGCAGCTTGTGTTTTGTCTTTTTCCCGAAGCCGAAGGCTTCCTTCATCCGATCCGAAGGCTTGTCATATAGTTTATAGATTTTCTGGACATTATCGACCTCGATCGCCAGTTTTCTCTTATCCTGCTTGTCCTGCATAAATTTCTAATCCTCGCTTATCAGCGTTACGCTGTCTTTGCCGTACCACATTGCCAGGGAACGATTGGCTTCATTATTCGCATCCTCGGAAATATCCCCCATGCATAAAAACCAGGGTTGGAACCGGTATGCCGGCAGGTGGACATTCTTAGCATTGCCCGACAATCTCTTCACCCGCTCCAGATACTCCTGATGGAAATTATAGGCTTCTCCGGTGTGTACATAATAATAAGCGCCGTAAGAAGAATAATGTCCCGCCTGATTGGGGGATGCCTTAAAAATCATAAGACACATCACACCGATGATCCCATAGAACCACCAGACCGCAGCACCTTTTCGTGCAAGCAGCTTCTGTGCGGTTTTCTCTGTTCTTTTTTCCAGTACCTGTCTAAGCCAGCCGCACCAGTAGATCTCGTTTAAAAATAACAACATGAAATACGTAATTTTTACCGCATTCAGAGTTCTGGACAAGCCGGCATGTCCCAGGGAATACAGGCTTGGCGTATAGCCGGTGGCATACAGGCCAAAGGACCAGGCAAGTACGATCCCGGGATAACGGAACCGGTAATCCGTACTTTTCACTGCCTGCCAGATCAGGGGCACCAACAATAACATCACCGTCAGTACTACCAGACCGGTATACTCCGGAATGTGTTTCACGGCTTCCAAAAAGGATCTGCCGATGGACTCTAACGGTCCAAAACCCCAACCGATATAGCTCTGTGCCCGCACGGAGTTGCCGGGAGCTGCCACATTCAGTCCGAAACCTATGATATATACCGCCGTAGCAGGGAGAAGCCAAAGTCCGCATTTCCGACGCTCCAGTACGACACGGACAAGCAGGATCGTCACCAGGCACAGCAGTCCCTGAAGTGCTGTCACGAAGTTGCTCCCCGCCGTAATCATGGCAAGCAGAACCGATGCAGTGAATAACAGTCCTTTCGCCGTTCTGCCCTCTGCTCTCTCCAGGCAGATAGACACAGCCAGAAACAACAGTCCTAAGCCATGCATTCCCACATAATGAATTCCGCCGTTATACCAGTAAAAACCGCTCTGCGCGGAATAGATAAACATAAATTGTGCTGTGGTGATCACCGCCTGGATCGCCAGGCTGATCCATTTCTCCATTCCGAAGACTTTCCGCAGGATCACGTGGGTAAATACCATGCTTCCCGCCAAAAGCAATAACAGAATGAACACCGGTCCCAGAAAGTAATACTGTTCTCCCCAGATTGCCGGCATTAAGGTCATGAAAAAAATAGAAGAATAGGTTCCCTGCCATGCATACCACTGGGTTCTGGAACACTCCAGTGCGCCCAAGATCGCCGCCCATTTCGACTGCTCCTGTTCCATGGCAGCTCTGGCAAATCTTCCAAAGTTATAGTCGTCATAATAAGGAACAGCATAAATCGTAAGTCGAAACAGCGGGATCAGCGCTGCCAATAGCAGAAGACAGAATCCAATCGCTAAAAGCTTTTCTCCCGGCTTCCATGTCAGTATTTTTTTCCAGTCAACACTTCTGTCTTTCACAAAAATACTCCTCTTATTCCTACTCTGTTGTCGCGACAGAGACGCTTTCCTTTCCATACCATCGTTCCAGCAGATAATTATTTCCCTGATTCGGGAATTGATTTCCATCCCCCACGTAAATCAGCCACGGCTGGTACGCATAGGGTTCAAATACGAGCACTTTTTCCTCTCCTTTTAGTGCATCCAGCCGGTTCAGGAATTGCTGGTGATACATATAGGCGTCCCCTGTGTGTACATAATAGTAAGCACTGTAGCTCACATAAGTTCCCACAGGATTCGGACAGGTCTTAACCACCAGGATCGCCAGCGCGGCAAGTACCGGATAAACCCACCATTTGAAGTTTCCTCTCAGGGAATCCGCAGCTAACACCTTCTTTCCGGCACGCTGTTGCCAGATTGCACCTACCAGGTAAATTTCATTCACTACCAGCAGAACCTGCCACGTAATCTTCACGGCATTCAATGTTCTCGGAACCCCTCCATGTCCCAGAGAATAGAGACTTGAAGTAAATCCGGTAGCATACAGGCACACCGACCACACCGGCAGAAGCCACGGCAGACGAAATCTGAACTTTGTCGTACTCACAAGTTGTAAGATCATCGGCAATAATACCAACATTACAACGATTGTCATCCACCCCGTATACTCCCACATATGAGAAAAAGCTTCTTTAAAAGAAAATAGTATCGCTTGTAACGGAGCCATTCCCGGATTACCCAAAGCTTCCGCTCTTGCTGTATTACCGGGTGCCGCAAGATTTTTATAAAATCCTATACTATATACACAAAATGCCGGGACCAGACGTAACAGACCTTTTATATTACGATGTAACAGCGCACCTGCCACCATGATTGTTAGAAATACCAGAAAGGTCTGTAATGCCGTCACATAGTTACTTCCTGCAACAATCAACGAAAGAATCATGCTGGCTGCGATCAGCAATCCCTTACGTATTCTACCCTTCTTCCCTTCACTCAGGCAGATTAAGGACGCCAACAAAAGCATTGCAAATCCATGCATTCCCACATAATGGATTCCACCGTTGTACCAGAATAACCCTTCCGCAGGATAATACATCAGTTCCACCACCAGTGCCGCTGTCACCGCCTGAATGTACAGACACTGTTGCCATCCTCCCTGCAGTACATCCACCACCAGTGCCTTGACCAGTGCGAATACTCCTCCGATCAAAAGCAGCAGAATAAACAGTAATCCCCAAAAATAATATTGTTCTCCCCAGACTAACGGTACCAGTGACATCAGAAATATGGAAGAATAGGTCCCCTGCCAGGTCCACCAGGTATGCTTTACATTCTCCCACACCCCCATTAATACGCCCGGGAGATTTTTCCCCATAAGGTAACCCAACTTGGCAAAATATCCATAGCCATAATCATCGCTGAAAGGAACTGCATCCCGCATAATACGCACGATCGGCACTAATAATACCAACAGTCCGAGCACCGCTGCACCTGCCAGCAAAGATGCTGATGGTCTCCAGTTTTTCATTTTTTTCATGCAGTTCTCCTTAGTTTCGTTGTTATAATACATCTGCAAAATGCACTTTCAGTCTCTTAAAAATCACAGCTCCCAGTCCAAACAACACCACTGTCACGATCCAGAAATACATCGTGGAGAAGAAATCCTGGAAGAACCACTCCTTCTCATAAATCGCACTGCGGTAACCGTTGACAATATATACCAGCGGATTCAGCTTCAGGATCATGATCCACTTAGGAGACAGTGCATCCAGATTCCACAAAATGGGGGTTGCCCACATGCCGATCTGCAGTCCGATGCTGATGATCTGGGACAGATCCCGGAAAAATACCACTACCGCGCAGGTCGTATAACTCAGCGCCAGCACAAATATAAACAGGCAGAAGCTGTAATACACGATCTGTATCGTATATATGGTCGGATAATAACCGTAGATAGCTGCCACGATCAGTAAGAGGCATACGAAAAATACATGGATAAAAGTAGCCGCAATAATCTTAATGATCGGCAGGATGCTGATCTTAAATACTACTTTTTTTACCAGGTAATTGTATTCCAGCAATGCGTTGGTACCGTTATTCAATGCTTCGCTGAAATAAAACCAGGGCACCAGTCCCGCTGTCAGGAAGAGTACAAAAGGCACTTCCACGCCCTCCCGCAGAGGTGTACTGGTATTTCCCATGATCTTGTCAAATACGATATAATACATTGCTACCGTTACGACCGGCTGTGCCATCGCCCATACCGCGCCCAGGTAAGAACCCGCATATCTCTTTTTAAAATCGTTTTTCGCCAGCTTCCAGATCAGATGTCTATTCTGGAATAACTCTACCGGCAGTCCGGTAAATTTATCATACCAGTGGATAAACGCAAAACATGCCGCCGCAATGACAACGCAGGAGATGATCTTTTTCGTCAGCTCCTGGCTCTGATCCACAGCAGGTCCCGGATTCTTATGGAATACAATGAGCAGAGCCATGATCACTGCCGCTGTCACAAACAGGGCAATGCCTGTCTTCTTACTTATTTTCACACTCTTTTTCATGCTCTTTTTCCTTCATGTACTGTTCCAGGGTGCCCCACTTGGTATCCTTCTCGGACAAAGTCAGCTCCATACCTTCGGGAATGGGCCATTCTACGCCGATATCCGGTGTATTGTAAGCAATGCCGCCCTCGTCATCGGGATGGTAGAAATCGGTACATTTGTAACAGAACTCCGCATAATCGGACAATACCAGAAAACCATGTGCGAAATTCTTCGGAATGAAGAACTGCTTCTTATTCTCTTCAGACAGAAGCACACCGTACCACTGTCCGAAGGTCTTAGAACCTTCCCGCAGATCCACTGCCACATCATATACTTCACCACGGATCACACGCACCAGCTTGTCCTGCGGAAAATGCTTCTGAAAATGAAGACCTCTGAGAACTCCTTTTTTTGATGCAGACTGATTGTCCTGTACAAATACTTCCGGGATTCCCGCAGCCTTGAAATCATTATAATTGTAGGTCTCCATAAAATATCCTCTGGCATCACCGAATACCGTAGGAGTAATAATCTTCAATCCTTCAATTTCACAGGTTTCTACTGTTATTTTGCCCATTTATCTCATCCTCACTCTTTTTAATTTATTGACTATTCATAGGTGATATTCATATCAACTCTGCCTTCGATACCGTCCACTTTTCCCTTGGAGGTATACTGCCAGGTCTTGTAATACCCCTGATATAATGGCACACTGCGATATTCCGCCAGCCAGATATGATAATTTTCCAGTCTCGCCGTCTGCAGATTATTGTTATACCAATTGCGGCTGGCATAGACACCTGCCTTGTATCCCGCATTTTCTATCGTCCGGCAGAACGCTTCACATACCAGGGTTCTGGTCTCCGCATCCAGTCCGTCCGCCCGGCCGTTTCCTCCAGCACCTTCCGTATCAATAAATACGGGATAGGTCAGTTGGAAATCACGGATCAGCTCAAGCACGGCAGAAGCCTCTTCCACCGCTTCTTTCTCATCTGTGGCCTGGGTAAAAAAGTACACGCCCACCGGAATTCCGGCTGCTGTTGCACCTTTCATGTTGGCAACGAACTGTGGATCCTCCACCAGGCTTCCCGTAACCGAACCGCGGTAGCCCGCACGAACGATGGCAAACTGCACTCCGGCATTTTTTACCTTATCCCAGTCGATGGTATTGTTCCACTTGGACACATCGATGCCGACCTTCGCATTGCCGGATGTGGTCTGCAGCTTTTGGATCTCCGTCTTGTCCGCATCCGCCAGAGCACCTGCCACGGCGCTGTCCTCGGCAGCCGCATCGACTTCGTCCTCCGTCTTGATCAACAGCGAAATATCGTCGATCGCCAGATACTCGACTTTGTCTTTTACATGCACTTTGGTCTCACTGACCGGTACTTTGTAGCCTTCGATGGGAAGCAGTTCCACATAATAATCTCCGGAATCCAGATCACCGATATAGATCACGCCGTCCTGATCCAGATCCTTGTAGTCTCCCATGCCGTCCAAACGCACATAAAAGCTCTCCCCGGTCACCGGCGTCCCCTCATTATCCACGATCTGGATACGCAGATCCTTTTCGATAGAAGTCGCTACCAGTGACAGACGGTTGCTGTTATCCTTCGCCGCCTCCAGGACCGGGTTTACTTCCTGATCAAAAAATGTATTGTCTTTTAAAAACGCTTTCAGGTCATTGCCAATTCTGCCATCCGCTTCCGCGGTATCCGTCTCCCCGGTACCCTCCGGCACAGGATCCACTGCCTGGCTGTCACTTGCATTCTGCGCTCCGGACGCTGTCATGTTCTCACCGGATGTGGATGACAGTTGTTCCCTGTTCACATACATTACCGCCAGCGCCACCAGCAGTATCACTGCCATGGAAGCCAGGATCGCCATTTTCCGCAGCTTAGAGTCCATTTGCTACCTCTACCAGATATTTTCCGTAATTCGTCTTAAGAAGCGGTTCCGCCAGTGCTAACAGCTGCTCTCTGTCGATAAATCCACGTTTGAAAGCGATCTCCTCGATGCAGGAGATATACAGTCCCTGTCTCTTCTGGAAGGCTGCCACGAAATCCGCTGCATCCAGTAAAGCATCATGATTGCCGGTATCCAGCCATGCAAAGCCACGACCCAGAGTTTCTACCTGCAGGGTTCCTCTGTTCAGGTACTCGTTATTAATACTGGTGATCTCGATCTCACCTCTTGCGGAGGGCTTTACGTTCTTCGCGATCTCCACTACATCGTTATCATAGAAATACAGTCCGGGAACCGCATAATTGCTCTTGGGATGCTCCGGCTTCTCCTCGATGGAAAGTGCCTTGCCGTTCTCATCGAACTCTACCACGCCATACTCTCTGGGATCACGCACATAATAACCGAAAATGGTAGCTCCCTTTTCTCTTGCTGCTACGGTACGCAGTACTCTGGAGAAGCTCTGTCCGTAGAAAATATTATCTCCCAACACCAACGCTACTCTGTCATTACCGATGAATTCCGCACCGATGATAAAGGCATCCGCCAGTCCGCGGGGTTTGTCCTGTACCGCATACTCGAGACGCATGCCCAGCTGGCTGCCGTCTCCTAATAACTCTTTGAATACCGGAAGATCTCTCGGGGTGGAAATGATCAGCACCTCTCTGATATCTGCCAGCATCAGTGTTGACAGCGGATAATAGATCATGGGTTTATCGTAGACCGGCATGATCTGCTTGGATATTGCTTTTGTCAGGGGATAAAGTCTGGTTCCGGAACCTCCCGCCAGTATAATTCCTTTCATAAAAACCTCCTTAAAATACTTGTTTTTTAACACACCGAATGGGAACGACGTTCATCGTTCCCATTTAGCAGATATTCTTTACTTTTCTTCATACATTTCATTGTAGTATTTCTGGTAATCGCCACTGGTCACATTGTTCATCCAGTCTTCATGTTCGAAATACCAGGCGATGGTCTTACGGATGCCTTCCTTGAACATGGTCTCGGGATACCAGCCGATCTCTGCCTTGATCTTATCCGGCGCGATAGCATATCTTCTGTCATGACCCTTACGATCTTCCACATAAGTGATCAGATCATTGTTAATATGTGCCTTGCGGGGATCGGAATCCGGAAGCATCTCCTGCAAAGTTTCGATGATGATGTGGATGATCTCAATGTTCTGCTTCTCGTTATGTCCGCCAACATTGTAGGTTTCAAACAATCTTCCCTGTTCCTGTACCATATCGATCGCCTTCGCATGATCCTCTACATACAGCCAGTCGCGGACATTTTTGCCATCACCATAGACCGGAAGCTTCTTGCCGTGCAGCGCATTGTTGATGATCAGAGGAATCAGCTTCTCGGGGAACTGGAAAGGACCGTAATTGTTGGAGCAGTTGGTGATATTGGCAGGGAAATGATAGGTATCCATGTATGCCTTCACCAGCATGTCCGAGCTTGCCTTACTGGCAGAGTAAGGGCTGTGGGGATCGTAAGGTGTGGTCTCGTAGAAGAAAGCATTGTCATCATCGGGAAGGGATCCGTAGACCTCATCCGTAGATACATGCAGGAACTTTTTGCCTTCCTTGAAGCTGCCGTCTGGAAGCTCCCAAGCTGCCTTGGCGCAGTTTAACATTACTGCGGTACCCAGCACGTTGGTCTGCACGAAGATCTCCGGATTGCGGATACTTCTGTCCACATGGCTCTCTGCTGCGAAATGTACCACACGATCAATATCGTTCTCTGCAAAAATTTTGCTGATGGCTTCCTTGTCGCAGATATTGGCCTTCACGAAAGTGTAATTGTCGCGCTTCTCCACATCCTTCAGATTCTCCAGGTTGCCCGCATAGGTCAGGGCGTCCACGTTAATGATGCGGATCTCATTGTCATATTTCCTGAACATGTAGTGAATGTAGTTGGAACCGATAAAGCCGGCACCACCTGTTACCAGATAAGTTCTCATTTTTTCTCCGTTCTGCGCAAAGAGCGCATTTTTGCTATAGATAGGGATATTTTACCATAAAATAAAGGGGATATCAACACGGCTTCTCCGCACTTCGTGCTCTCGAACCCGTGACACCCATTCGCATTCCGGGCTTCGCCCTACTTGCTCATGTGTGTTTGATTTGCTAATAAAGCCCCAGACCCGCCTGCAAGCAGTCGGTCTGGCTGTTCTTTGTTAATATTAACACGGCTTCTGCGCACTTCGTGCTCTCGAATCCGTGACACCCATTCGCATTCCGGGCTTCGCCCTACTTGCTCATGTGTGTTTGAT
>NZ_JBOKRY010000042.1:0-27211 GCF_051972595.1 Simiaoa sp.
CCCCAATGCGGGCTACGGGGATTCGATAGCATTTCTTAATTAACTCTCAAGTTAAGTAATATTGCATAAAAAACCTCAGTAGATTTCTCTACTGAGGTTTACATTCGCAGGGCTACAAGGATTCGAACCTTGAAATGACGGAGTCAGAGTCCGTTGCCTTACCGTTTGGCGATAGCCCTATGTCGTTTACTTGATGAAGTATACACTATCTGTTTCTATTTTGCAATACCTAATTTAAAAAATTTTAAAAAAAGTATATGAAATTAAAACAATTTCTGTAAAATCACCTGGTAAACACTGCGATATAGGGATAATCTTTCCTCTCCGCCGGCTGAAATTCTTCCATCAGCCAGTTCCAGATAAAGTTATCGCCTTCCTGCCGGATATCTCCATAGCTGCTTTCAAATACCACCACATCCGGATAACGTTCCGGATGGAGATCCCAATAGTCTAGCAGACGCTCATCGTAGACCATAGTACAGATCGTATCCGGAGATGCCTGAATATGTTCTCCGAACATGCAGAAAAATTGTGACGGTCCTACATAGAGCACTGTACTGCCGTCCGGCACCGCCTCCTGCCATATCTCCAGATTATTGTTGTAGCGATATGCGGTCATATAATCCGTAAGAATTCCTGCCCGCAGCCCTTGCCGGTTAATTCCCCGGACATTGCGGACCACAGAAGCATGATATTCCTGGGATCCCAAAATCAGATAACTGTACCCAAATGCATTTCCCAGTACCAGACACAGGCATAAGACCTGCAACGCCTTTTTCCCATATGCGCTTGTTTTCTGCCAATAGTAGCTTAAGGCTGTCACTCCTGCTTCTGCTCCCATGATCAGATAAGTATTTAACAACATAGGCTCCCAGTTAGACAACAAAAGCACTGCAAAATAATTCACAAACACAAGCAGGATCCATCGGAAGAAAAGTGTTTCCGACCGGTCCTTCTGAAGATAAATGTATATACCTTCCAAAGATAACGCCATCAGAAGAAGCTGTGGATAGATGGCATTAAAGGAACTGAACAGCCAGAATCCGATCTGAACCACGAATGCAATCAGGAAAAATAGCATTCCCGGCTGACGAAGCAGTTCCGGGAGCTGCTTTTTCATCTTGTTCTCTACAATCCATCGAATCAATCCCGCAATAAGCAACGCTGCCAGGAGAATTGCCAACACCTTTCCCAGGCTTCCGAACCACAACAGCAATTTATCTGCTGTCGATGTCTGGTGGGATCCTTCTCCCAGAATCTCTCCTATCATCTGCATCATGATCTGCGGTGTCATATAGGTCAGCAGATACCCAAGCATCACCCCCGCACTCAATACACAGGGCAGCGCATACGCTAAAACCTCTCTCACCTTCCGCTTTGACTTACGCAAAAGCAGGAAGCCCATGCAACATAGAAACACCAGCACCATACTGGGATACGCCAGCACGTCACAGGTCATAAAAATTCCCGCAAGTACCAGATATCCAAGCTTTCCTTCCACCCGGCTGCCCTCAGAATCTTTTGTTCCAAAATATCTCAAAAGACACAGCACCATCAGCGAGAAAAACCAGTTGTGAAGGTTAGAATACTCAGGAATAAAAACAGATTTTGGCGTTGTCACATAATACAACAGCCCCATCAGGGCAGCTACGGACGCATCCACCCGAGGTGCAGTTTTTCTGATTGTTTTATATAGGAAGACACTGACCCCTGCCTGAATCGGGAAAAATACCACTCTTAAAAACAGATTCAGGTAATTCACGCCGCCGGTCAGACGTACAAACGGTCCGATAAACAATGCCGTAAAAATAGCAGACGTCTGATGAGGTTCCCACATATCCAATAGCAGCCGGTCGCCCATGGCAAGCCGGTATCCCACCATGATACCGTACCCTTCATCTGTATCTGTTCCGATCAACAGATTTTTTAACGTATATGCAATTATTGCCAGAACGCAAATAGTTTTCCAAAATTTTTTGTTTTTCATCATGCTGTTATCATAACATAGGATTTTTTTGATAGCAATCAGCAAACGGCCTCCGAACAGCTTTCCTGTCAGATGCGTGCGCCACAAGGCGAACTACAAAAAACGAAGCTTACTGTCAATGCAATAAGCCTCGTTCTGTTCAACACAATGAGAGAAATGTATTATAGTATTTTTTTATACTTCAAAGATCAGATCGCCATAGGTAGGTACCGGCCATACTTTCTTGTCAACCATCATCTCCAGTTCATCCACGGGAGTTCTCAGGTCATCCATTGCGGTATGTACCACATCTTTATAGAAGAAAGCAAGCTTCTTGGGATCTTCGATACCTGCTGCCTCTGCCAGCTTATCTTCCAGTGAAGTCTCTGCTGTCTGTGCCTCTGCCAGTTTCTCGGAGATACTCTTCAGAGCTGTGGTCTGCACAGTAGCATCGACACCTGCACTCTTAACAGCCAGTACGGTATCAGCCAGAGTCTTAGTGTATTCCATAACTGCGGGAATATACTGTTTCTTCGCCATATCTACCATGGTCAGAGCTTCGATATTAATGGTCTTGGAGTAGGTTTCGTACAGAATCTCCTCGCGGGATCTTAATTCTGCCTCGGTGAAAATACCGAATTTTTCAAACAGCTTGATGGACTTCTCGGTGGTCAGAGTCTCGGAAGCCTCTACCATAGACTTAATGTTGGGAAGCCCTCTTTTCGCTGCCTCTTCTACCCACTCTTCGGAATAACCGTTGCCATTGAAAATGATTCTCTGATGCTCAGTCAGATACTTCTTGATCAGATCATGTACTGCGATATCGAAATCGTCTGCCTTCTCCAGAATATCTGCTGCCTCACAGAAAGCTTCCGCAACGATAGCATTCAGAGTGGTGTTGGGACTTGCGATGGAGTCTGCACTACCTACCATACGGAACTCAAACTTATTACCGGTAAAAGCAAACGGTGAAGTTCTGTTACGATCTGTTGCATCCTTATCCAGATCCGGCAGTGTGGATACGCCGGTTAAAAGCTTACCACCCTGAATGGAATGGGTTGCATCACCGGTCTCTACCAGCTGCTTTACTACATCCTCCAGCTGTTCGCCCAGGAATACGGAAATGATTGCGGGAGGTGCCTCGTTAGCTCCCAGTCTGTGATCGTTGCCGACATCGGATGCACTCTGACGAAGCAGATCTGCATGGGTATCTACGGCTTTCAGAATACATGCCAGTACCAGCAGGAACTGGATGTTCTCGTTCGGAGTGTCACCGGGATCTAACAGGTTCACGCCATTATCAGTTCCCAGGGACCAGTTGTTATGTTTACCGGAGCCGTTCACTCCGGCAAAAGGCTTCTCATGCAGCAGACAGGTCATTCCATGACGACCGGCTACTTTTTTCATCGTCTCCATAACCAGCTGGTTATGATCTACTGCGATGTTAGCAGTCTCATAAATGGGTGCCAGTTCATGCTGTGCGGGAGCTACCTCGTTGTGCTGTGTCTTGGCGGTTACGCCCAGCTTCCACAGCTCAATATTCAGATCCTTCATGAAGGAACCGATTCTCTCGCGGATGGTACCGAAGTAATGATCCTCCAGTTCCTGTCCCTTGGGTGCGGGTGCACCGAACAGGGTGCGTCCTGCGAAGATCAGATCTTCACGCTTTAAGTATTTATCTCTGTCTACCAGGAAATATTCCTGCTCCGGTCCTACACTTGCTACGACCTTGGTAGCTTCGGTATTTCCGAACAGTCTTACGATACGCAGTGCCTGGGTGCTGACAGCTTCCATGGAACGAAGCAGTGGTGTCTTCTTATCCAGTGCCTCACCCTTGTAAGAACAGAAAGCAGTGGGAATGCAAAGGATCACGCCGGTTGCATCTTCTTTCAGAAATGCAGGAGATGTGATATCCCATGCGGTATAGCCTCTTGCCTCAAAAGTTGCCCGTAAGCCTCCGGAGGGAAAGGAAGATGCATCGGGCTCGCCCTTGATCAGTTCCTTGCCGGAGAACTCCATGATCATCTTACCAGATTCATCGGGATGAGTTACGAATGCGTCATGCTTCTCAGCAGTGATACCGGTCAGAGGCTGGAACCAGTGAGTATAATGTGTTGCACCGTTCTCGATCGCCCAGTCCTTCATTGCTTTTGCCACAACATCTGCGGTAGCTAAAGACAGCTCTCCGCCATGATCAATGATCTTCTTCACTTCTTTGTAGACGCTCTTGGGTAATCTTTCCCTCATCTTACCCAGAGTGAATACCTTACTGCCAAAGATTTCTTCCACATTTAATACTTCACTCATCTTCGTTTCCTCCTTATTTTTGCTATTTTTCATGCTTCCTGCGACTACACCTGGGTTGACTATTCAGAACCTCCATTCGCAAAATCGTCTCTACGATGCTTTCCGGGTGGCTCCAAATAGCAACAAAAAAGGCGCTACACTCCTAGTGTAAACGCCTTCGTTTCGCATTGAAAAATATTAACTTGTGAGGATCGCTCCTCTATGGTTCATTACTATACAACAGTTTTTTTTCGATTGCAATACCCTTTTTGAAAAAATTTTATTATTGCATCCGAAACGACCTTTGAAGCGCTCTATACTTCAAACAGCAGATCTGCATAGGTCGGGAACGGCCAGTATTTTTTATCCACCAGCTTCTCCAGTTCATCCGCAGGTCTTCTCAGAGCGTTCATTGCCACCATGACTTTATCGTGATAGCAGAATGCCTGCTCCTTGCCTCTGGGCATGGCAGAAGCTTTCTTCTCCTCTTCTAACAGTGCCTCGGATGCCTTCTCCATCTCCGTCAGCTTCTGTGTGATCTGCTGCAGCATACGGGTAGGAACATAGGTATCTCCGCCGGCCTCTGTGATAGCGATCACAGCATCCGCCAAAGACTTGCTGTACTTCATGACTGCGGGGATGATCTGCTTATTCGCCATATCCACCATGGTCAGCGCCTCGATATTGATGGTCTTCGCATAGGTCTCATACAGCACCTCCGCACGGGAGCGCAGCTCTGCTTCGGTGAAAATACCGAACTTCTCAAACAGATGGATCGCCTTGGGGGTGGTCAGGGTGTCTACTGCCGCCACCATGGAAGGAATGTTGGGCAGTCCTCTTCTGGCTGCTTCTTCTTCCCATTCCTTGGCATAACCGTTGCCGTTGAAGATGATGCGCTGATGCTCGGTCATATATTCCTTGATCAGGTCATGCACTGCCATATCGAAATCTTCCGCACCTTCCAGGCGGTCTGCTGCTTCACAGAAAGCCTCTGCCACAATGGCATTCAGAGTGGTGTTGGGACTTCCGATGGAATCCTCACTTCCCACCATACGGAATTCAAATTTATTACCGGTAAACGCGAAGGGTGAAGTACGGTTTCTGTCCGTCGCATCCTTTACAAAATCAGGAAGCGTGGATACACCGGTACGGAGCACGCCGCCCTCTTTCAGATTATCCGCTTTACCGGTCTCTACCAGCTGTGACACGACATCCTCCAGCTGCTCACCCAGGAAAATAGAGATGATAGCAGGCGGTGCCTCATAGCCACCCAGTCTGTGATCATTGCCTACATTAGATGCACTCTGGCGCAGCAGATCCGCATGGGTATCTACTGCCTTCATGATACATGCCAGCACTAACAAAAACTGAATATTTTCATTCGGGGTCTGTCCCGGCTCTAACAGATTCACTCCGTTATCCGTGGTGATGGACCAGTTGTTATGCTTACCGGAACCGTTCACTCCGGCAAAAGGCTTTTCATGCAGCATACAGCGCAGGCCATGTTTGCCTGCCACACGCTTCAGTGTCTCCATTACCAGCTGGTTATGGTCCACTGCCACATTCGCGGATTCGTAGATGGGAGCCACTTCGTGCTGTGCGGGAGCCGCCTCATTATGCTGGGTCTTGGAAGTCACGCCCAATTTCCACAGCTCAATATTCACGTCATGCATAAATCCGCCGATACGCTCACGGATAACACCGAAATAATGGTCATCCATCTCCTGACCCTTAGGTGCAGGGGCACCGAACAGGGTGCGTCCGGAGAAAATAATATCTTCACGCTGCAGCGCCTTGGCAGAATCCACCAGGAAATATTCCTGCTCTGCACCGACGGAAGGCAGTACCTTGGTTGCCTCTGTATTGCCGAACAGACGTACAATACGGATTGCCTGTTTGCTCAAAGCTTCCATGGAACGAAGTAACGGTGTCTTTTTATCCAGAGCTTCGCCCTTATAAGAACAGAAAGCAGTGGGGATACAAAGCGTCGGACCGGTTGCTGTCTCTTTGATAAATGCAGGAGAGGTAATATCCCATGTGGTATAACCTCTTGCCTCAAAAGTCGCACGCAAGCCCCCGGACGGGAAAGAAGATGCATCAGGCTCGCCCTTGATCAGTTCCTTACCGGAAAATTCCATGATCATACGGCCATCCTCATCGGGATGTGTTACAAAAGCATCGTGTTTTTCAGCGGTGATACCGGTCAACGGCTGGAACCAATGAGTATAATGGGTTGCCCCGTTCTCGATCGCCCAGTCCTTCATTGCTGTTGCCACCACATCGGCAGTCGCCAGGGAAAGTTCTCCTCCCTGATCCATGACTTTCTTGACTTCTTTGTAAGTGCTCTTGGGGAGTCTCTCTTTCATTTTACCCAAAGTAAATACTTTGCTGGCGAAAAGCTCCTCTACATTTAATTCTTCGCGCATGTCCCTACTTCCCTTCTAGGATTATCGTAATATCCGAAGATTACAAATTATTCCCATATAGTTTACAACATGTGCGTCATAGCGGTCAATCACTATTTTTGATAGGTTTGTTCAACAAAATCTCCCTAAGGCTAAGTACTGCGCCCAGAATCAGCCCCGGCATCTGATTATACATTTGTCGATTGTTGGCTTCCCAAAGCATCAAGAATATATAGATTCCGAAAAACGACAACTGGCAGACCATGAGTAACGGCGAGACTTCTCTTCCTCTGAATATTTCTATCACACACTGAAACATTCCTAACATCAGCAGCATATAGATGCTGCTCAAATAGCAAAAGCAATACTGGCTCATTCTCCAATAATATTTTCCCCATGGAGAAAATAGATTCCAGAGGAAGGTTCCATCATCCTTCTCTATAAATAAAAACTCCCGCACACCCATATTGCCGTTTGCAAAATTCTGGCTGTTTTTCTGAATCAGATGTTCGAGATCAAAAAAACTATTCTTATTTTCTTTTATGTAATTTAAAGCATACTCCTTTTTTTCATGCGTTGTCGCCAATTCATTCAAATTCAAAATAAATTCCCGATTGTTATCCCACGAACCATTTCCTTTTATCCCAAGCGCCACCCAACTAATCAATGGGTTTGCAGTCGTCTTTGCCTGTCTTGCAATATCATACTTATTTGTCCAGATACTCAGCATCATACTGAGTGCTCCAAAAATAATCAAAAATTCAATAATATTCTTCCTGTCACTCTGTACCTTCTGCCATAAAACAATTATTACTGCAGCAATTACCGGAATGATTGCCGTAATTTTCCAAGCAATTGCCAGCACCAGGTAAGCGGAAGCTCCACCCAGCCAGCACCACCTGGCTTTTCCATCTGTATTATGAGCCTTTTTCAACATTGCCAGGCCTAATATTCCCAAGCCAAAGCTCATAGAATCTGTATAAAACACAGACGCCATTCCCCATATCGGAAGAAAAAAAACATATGCCATTAAAATCGGGAATCTCCATCTGCTGTCACCGTTTCGCTCTGTCAAATATCCACATCCCCAAATAACTAAAAGTATTTGCAGAACATTTATTCCCAGGACAAAGTGAAATGCCGGCAGATGCATAAAATCAGCTATTCTGAATAATACAGACAGCAAAAGCATCGGTTTCAGGTTATTCGAATAAGTCAAAAAATAATTCTCATTTGTTATTTCTTTTCCAACAGCCAGATCAGCTGCTGCACTGTAAATCTGTTGATAATCAATCATCGTATATCGATTGTCTTCTCTACTCATAGAAACAGCATACAGTGCAATTCCGAACATTCCTAGACACATCCAATAAATTGCTGATTTTCTACCGATTTTATCATATATTCGATTCCACTTTTTTCCCACTATCAACAGTAATATTGTTCCGATCAAAGTTCCTAACAACATCTGCCAGGAAATAAGATTATTTGTAGGATATTTAATTGTCATCTCAATCATGCAAATCATCAGGAAGCTGAGCAAGATATACACAACTATATTTATCTTATCATGCGGCTTTATGCATTTTGTCATTTGTAAACCCTCTTCAGCACATAACATCTCTATTATTTTCCGTTTTCGCAGCGCAATAAATCATATGTTTCAGGCACTCCCGTTGTTTTTATCCACAGTACCTGCTTGGGATGGGGCGCACTGTCCACACTTTCCCCCTCTTCCGTGTACATAGCTTCCACGATCACCGGCATATTGGTGCCGTCCGGCTTCATGATCTCGATCATATCTCCCACACAGAATTTATTCCGTTGTTCGATCCGGCATAAGTCATCCGCCGCTTCCAATCCTTCCGGGATATTCTCCCAGATCTTTGCCGCAGTTTTCACCGCTTCCACGATTCCCAGATAGATATATTCGTTCACGTACGTGTTGTTATCATAGATCTGGGTGTTCTCATCCGGCTTGCCGAAATAGAATCCTGTCGTAAACTGTCTGTAAGTACATTTGGAAATTTCCGCCTTATACCAGTCCATATTTTTCTCATACAGATCCGGATCGGCAAAATAGTCATCAATAGCCTTCCGATAAGTTCTGGCAACGGTAGCCACATACAGTGCCGTCTTCATACGGCCTTCGATCTTCAGGCTGTCGATCCCCGCCTCCACCAGCTCCGGAATATGTTCGATCATGCACAGATCCTTGGAGTTGAAAATATAGGTTCCCCTCTCGTTCTCATAGACCGGCAGGTATTCTCCGGGTCTTGTCTCTTCCACCACCGCATATTTCCAGCGGCAGGGATGGGTGCAGGCACCTCTGTTGGCATCTCTTCCGGTGAAGAAATTGCTCAGCAGGCATCTGCCGGAATAGGAAATGCACATTGCCCCATGGACAAAGCTCTCAATTTCCATCTCCGCAGGGATTTTTTCTCGAATTCCTTTGATCTCTACCAGGGAAAGTTCTCTGGCAGATACTACTCTTTTAGCTCCCAGTTTCCACCAGAACAGATAGGTTTCGTAATTCGTGTTATTCGCCTGTGTCGAAATATGCACTTCCACCTGGGGCCATACTTCCTTGGCGATCATGAACATTCCGGGATCAGAAATGATCAGTGCGTCCGGCTGTTCCGGTTTCATATCCCGCAGCTCGGCAAAATATTTTCTGGCACCGTCAAGATCATAGTTGTGTGCCAGAATATTGGCGGTCACATAGACTTTCACGCCATGGGCGTGGGCGAAAGTCACTCCCTCCGCCATCTCTTCGCTGCTGAAATTTTTCGCCTTGGCACGCAGTCCGAAAGCCTCTCCGCCAATGTATACAGCGTCTGCTCCGAACATCACCGCGGTCTTTAATACTTCCAGACTGCTGGCAGGAATCAAAAGTTCCGGTTTTTTATAAGTCATTTTCTTTCTCCTTATTTCTTCGTACTCAGCGTCACGCCATCCCCCACCGGCAATATCACGGTCTCCAGTTCCGGATGGTGTTTTAATTCATACAGGTATTCCCGCATTCTCGCGTGGATGGTGCGGTTGCGTCTGGTGACGGCGAAGCGGGATTCTATGATGTCTCCGTCCTGCAATACATTATCAGAGATCAGCAGGCCTCCGGAAGGCAGCAGCCGTAAAATATCCGGCAGGAAATTAATATACTGCCCCTTTGCCGCATCCATGAAAATGATGTCATATGTGCCGTCCAGTCCTTTTAGAATCTCTGTGGCATCTCCCTCTAACAATGTGATCCGGTCTTCCCGTCCCGTCTTCCGAAAGTTTTCTTTCGCAATAGGGATCCTTTTCTCATATTTTTCTATGGTGGTGATGTGGCAATCTTTAGGCGCATATTCACTCATCAGTAACGCAGAAAAGCCGATCGCAGTCCCGACTTCCAGGATGCTCTTCGGCTTTGTGAATCTCAGCAAAAATTTTAACAGACTCTGCATGGATCTGCGTATGATAGGGACCTGTGTGTCCAGTGCATATTTCTCAATCTCATTCAGCCATGCAGGATTCCCGCTGTCCAGGGAATCAATAAATGCGGACATTCTTTCGTCTATGATCATACTATCCTCATTTCATATAATGATGTCGGGGGCACCCCTGCCTTTGATACTTACGGATTGCTCCGTGCTAAACATGTGCCACTGGCATATAGCACCCTACTGTACAACGGTCTCCTGTTGTGTATCTCCGGTCACCGCACTGCCGTTGTCGATCGTCTCTACGCTCTCCTCCGTGCTGGTTTCCGTCTGTCCTGCCATGACTTCCATCATCTCTTCTGCAGTCATTGCGGTGCTTAGTTCATAGGTACCGGGCTTCCACTCTTTTTTGTATTCTGACAGCAGATACTGTAATGCAAACAGTTTCGCATCTCTTACCAGACCTTTTTCCTGCATGACTGCCCCGATCTCCGTAGCAGACATATCGGAGGTCAGCGTCACCGTAACCTTACGGCCTTCTCCGGAGGAAACTGCCGGCTCTGTGAAAATACGATATCCGTAATCATAACATTTGGATACACCGGTATATACCATATATACTACGATCACCACAAACACTACTTTTAAGATCGCGCCCAAAACGGCGCCTGCTAAATTAGCTGCTTTCATGTTGTTGTCCTTTCCTACTGGAACTACTCGAACCTCATCTGATCGGTAACATAGAGACCGATCTCCTGCATCATACGGCAGAAAGCAAGCTCCGCCGCCAGGAAATCAGATACCAGCGGATTCTCACGGAACGCTTCATTCTCTCTGGTGAACTGATCGATCTTGTCAAAATTGGTGTCCTTACTGGTCTGCAGTTCAAAGTTTCTGATCCGGAAATCATCGATCTGCCGCTTCAGCTCCGGCTGCTCTTTGACACGCGCCAATTGCCTCTGATATTCCAGATAGGCGTCCGTGTTCCGGATTGCGCCGACCAGTTGTTTCACTGCCTCGTTCACATTTTCGTCCGCTGTAATCTTCATCTGCTTACGACCTTTCCAGCAATCGCTAATATTACACTTCCATAATGATCGGAAGGATCATGGGACGTCTCTTGGTCTTCTTCCATACATAATCACCGAGGACATCCTTGGTAGTAGTCTTCAGTTTGCCCCAATCCGTGATTCCCTTATCCAGGCATGCCTGCAGCGCATCATCCACGGTACGTCTTGCTTCCTCGATCAGTTCGTCGGATTCCTTCACATATACAAAACCTCTGGACACGATATCGGGACCAGCTACCAGTTCACCGCTGGCTCTGTCCAGACTCATAACCACGATCATAATACCATCTTCTGCCAGATGCTGTCTATCTCTCAGTACTACATTTCCGACATCACCGACACCCAGACCGTCTACGAGGATCGCGCCTACGGGTACTCTGCCGCTGACCTTTGCCTGCTCCTCGCTGACTTCCAGTACATCGCCGGAGGACAGGATGAAAATATTGTCCTTGCTGATGCCAAGGTTCTCTGCGATCTTCGCCTGTGCTTTCAGATGCTTGTATTCACCGTGGACAGGAACTGCATACTTCGGATGGATCAGGGTATAGATCAGTTTGATCTCTTCCTGGCAGGCATGTCCGGATACATGGGCATCCTGGAAAATAACATCTGCGCCCTTACGTAACAGTTCGTTAATGATCTTCGTTACGGACTTCTCATTGCCCGGAATGGGGTTCGATGAGAAAATTACGGTATCACCGGCGCCGATGGTGATCTTGCGGTGCATGTTGTTTGCCATACGGGACAGGGCTGCCATACTCTCGCCCTGGCTTCCGGTGGTGATGATGACCTGCTGCTCATCGGGATAGTTTTTCATCTGATCCAGATCCACCAGTGTATTTTCCGGAATATTAATGCATTCCAGCTTGATGGCAGTATCCAGAATATTCACCATGCTTCTGCCTTCCACAGCCACTTTACGACCAAATTTATATGCAGTATTGATGATCTGCTGCACACGGTCTACGTTGGATGCAAACGTTGCCACGAAGATCCTGGTATTCTTATGTTCCTCAAATAAAGTATCAAAAGTCTTACCCACAGTCTTCTCGGAAGGAGTAAAACCGGGACGCTCTGCGTTGGTGGAGTCGCACATCAGTGCCAGTACACCCTTTTTACCGATCTCGGCAAAACGCTGTAAGTCAATGGCATCACCGTATACCGGTGTGTAGTCCACCTTGAAGTCTCCGGTGTGCACCACGATACCGGCAGGAGAATAAATTGCCAGTGCTGCGGCATCTACAATGCTGTGATTTGTCTTGATAAATTCCACGCGGAAATCACCCAGATTGATGGACTGTCCGAACTTCACCACTTTACGTTTGGTCTTCTTCATGAGATTGTGCTCGGTCAGCTTGTTCTCAATAATACCCATGGTCAGGCGGGTTGCGTAAATAGGCACATTAATATCCCGCAGTACATAGGGCAGTGCTCCGATATGGTCCTCATGTCCGTGGGTGATGACGAAACCTTTTACCTTGTCGATGTTATCCTTCAGGTAGGTTACATCCGGAATGACCAGATCGATTCCCAACATGTCATCCGCAGGGAAAGACAGACCGCAGTCCACCACAATAATACTGTCCTCATACTGGAAGGCAGTAATGTTCATACCAATCTGTTCCAGGCCTCCTAAAGGAATGATCTTCAGGCCTGAAACGCTACTATTCTCTTTTTTCTTTTTCAACGAAATTACCTCCAAATTCTATACGTCTATACATCTTGCTTCGTGTATGTATTCCGGCGTTAGAACGGACTGGTATGCTCTGCAAACAAAGATCTGTGATTGCCCGCCTGTTCCCTCGGCTCTCTTCTCGAAAACTCCCGTGGGATCAGGCATTCCAGATCTTACGATTCCATCAAAATAACGGCACTTCTCATGCCCATCGTGTATTCCCTGTCACTTTTAGCATAAAACCATTATATGTTGAAACCGGCAAAGCATCCGATATCCCTCTCTGCCAATCATACAAATCATATATAAATATAAGACCGTCCTTCTCGCAGGACCGCCTGTATTTATCTAAAATTAAATTAAATCAACGTCTTCCAGCATATCCGCAAATACTCCGGATACTGCTTCCAGTTCTTCATCATCGGAGACTACATCATAAATGCTCTCTTCTTCACCATCCTGAGACATATCCTTCAGGATCAGGGCATCTCCGTCGCCCTCTTCCACATCAGTCACCAGGATGTAATTGTGTCCACCGATCCTGGTCTGTTCCAGTACATAAAATTCTACAGGTTCTTCGCCCTCCGGACGAAATGTGATCTTTTCCAATTTACTCATTCCGATTCCTTTTTCTTCTCATTGTTCCTGCGGTCCAGGTATCCCTGTAAGATCAGGGTAGCTGCGATCATGTCCACGTAATCCTTGCGGTTCTCACGGCGGATTCCCGCTTCCATCATAGTCTTGTCCGCTGCTACGGTAGTCAGTCTCTCATCCCAGAAGTATACCGGGAGCCCGGTTCTGCGCTCCAGCTTCTCCTTGAACTCCTTGGTCAGTTCCACGCGGACGCCTTCCGTATCGTTCATGTTCTTGGGAAGTCCCAGTACGATCTCTTCCACTTCATTCTCTACGATCAGTTCCTCGATGCGGGCTAATGTCTGCCGTAATTTATTCTCTTCCTTGCGGCGAATGATCTCTACTCCCTGCGCAGTTAAGAGCAGACTGTCGCTGATCGCCACGCCCACGGTACGTGAGCCGAAATCCAAACCCATGATACGCATGTGGGTCCTCCTGATAATTGTGATTATTTCCAGTGTTTGGTCCTGATATACTCCGTGAGCAGTTCTTCTACCAATTCATCCCGTTCCACCTTCATGATCAGGCTGCGGGCATTCTTATGGCTGGTAATATAAGTGGGGTCTCCGCTCATAATATAACCAACGATCTGATTCACAGGGTTATATCCCTTCTCTGTCAGTGCCTCATATACGGTAGCAAGCACCAGCTTTACGCCGGTCTCAGGTTCTGTCTCTACCTTGAAGTATTGTGTATTTCCTAAGTCCTGCATATGATCCTCTTTTTCTGCAATAAAACGTTTTGGTTATGCCTTATATTACCGCATTTACTTTGAAAATTCAAGGGGTGATAGTAATAGGATTTCATCCGTCAAAAAACCCTGTACTTTGCCGCATATCACGGTATTTGCAACATTTTTTTTATTTTCCTTCACAGAGACAGCCAGCTTGACATAATCTCTCGTGTGTCCCAACAGATATTTCGTTCCATCGATCTCCTTGGTCTCCTCCAGGAGCACTTCCGCCTCCTGCCCCAGGTAATGTGCCCGAAACTGCTTCGACTGCTCCTTTTCCATTGCCAGAAGTTCTGCACTTCTGACTGTCTTTACCTGATCCGGTACCTGGTGAGGCATCACGGCCGCTCTGGTGCCTGCCCGTTTGGAATACTTGAAAATATGCATCTCGAAGAATTGAATCCGGTCTAAAAATCCTACCGTCTGCGCAAACTCTTCCTCGGTCTCCCCGGGGAATCCCACGATAACATCCGTAGTAATCGCCGGATGATCGAATACCTTGCGGAGCAGTGCTACGCTTTCCGCATATTCTTCGGAAGTATACTTACGGTTCATACGGCGCAGTGTCGCATCACAGCCGCTCTGTAAGGACAGATGGAAATGGGGACACAGCTTTGGCAGTGCCGCCATTCTTGCTGCGGTCTCCTCTGTGACGATGCGGGGTTCCAGGGAACCGATGCGGATCCGCTCAATACCTTCAATATCATGGATCCGTTCCAGCAGATCGATCAGCTTACTGCTGCCGGAATAATCTCTTCTCTCCTCATCTTCTTTTAATACGGAGATGCTTTCTCCCCGCTTCCAGGCTTCCTCGTCAAAATCAATGCCGTAGGAGCTGATATGGATACCTGTCAGTACGATCTCCCGGTAACCGTTCTTCGCCATGCCGGTGATCTCCCGGATGATATCTTCCGCCCTACGGCTGCGGACTCTGCCTCTGGCATAAGGGATAACGCAGTAAGAGCAGAACTGATTGCATCCGTCCTGAATTTTAATATAGGCACGGGTGTGCTCTGCCGTCTGTTTCAGAGTCATTTCTTCGTATTCTGCGGTATGGTTAATATCAATGACAGTAGTGTCATGCAGAGTCTTGTCCACTCCATGTCCGATATTTTCTACATTCTCCGCCACCGCATCTTCCTGTTCCAGATCCCGTAAGTACTCCTCCAGAATGGATGCCAGATCCTTCTTGCGGTTGTTGCCGATCGCCAGATCGATACAGGGATCCTGCTCCACATCTTCCCTTCCGGTCTGCACATAGCAGCCAACTGCAACTACCAGTGCCGCCGGATTTTTCTGCTTCGCACGATGAAGCATCTGTCTGCTTTTCCGGTCTGCAATATTGGTAACCGTGCAGGTATTTACGATATAAATATCCGCGATTTCATCAAATGGTACAATAGTATAACCTTTTTCTTGTAACATTTGTTGCATTACTTCTATTTCATAGGAATTAACCTTACATCCAAGGTTGTGTAATGCTACACTTTTCATAGGATTCCTCACTTTTTTTGTATTGTTTTCGTCTTGACTTTTGCTCGTTCAGCCATTAATATGAAGTCAGAAGGTATGACACACATTAAGGAGGTAGTCAACATGAAGACAGTTCAGATTTCTTTAAATTCTATTGATAAGGTAAAATCTTTCGTAAACGATATTACTAAGTTCGATTATGATTTCGATCTTGTATCCGGCAGATACGTAATTGATGCAAAGTCCATCATGGGTATCTTCAGTCTGGATCTTTCCAAGCCTATCGACCTGAACATCCATGCAGAGGATGGCGCTGATGAGGTTCTGGAAGTATTAAAGCCTTATCTGGTATAAGTTACCGATTCGGGAATCCGAATACATAGTAAAACAGAGAACACCTTGAGAGACGCAATCCTCTTGAGGTGTTTTTTATATGCCGTTCCAAAAAAGTAACTATTCAGCACCTCTGTTTCTCCGGTTCTGAATAGTTACTCTGCATTCGCACTTATGCTTCCGCAATGATCAGTTCTTTGGTCTCTAATGCGGTCTGCACCAGTTCGTCGATCTTCTCATCCAGATTGTGCTCATGTCTGCGGATCACCTTTACATTCGGCTTCGTCACAGGATGCTTTGCCACGAAGATAGTACAGCAGTCTTCATAGGGCAGAATGGAAGTCTCGTAAGTACCGATCTTCTCGGATACTTCTACGATCTCCTGCTTATCGAATCCGATCAGCGGACGGTATACCGGCAGCTCACACACTTCGTTGGTCGCGATCAGGGAATTCATGGTCTGGGATGCCACCTGTCCGATACTCTCACCGGTGATCAGTCCCAGGCACTCGGTCTCCTTTGCGATCTGCTCCGCAATACGCATCATATAACGGCGCATGATAATGGTCAGTTCCTCATGAGGACATTTCTCGTAAATATATAACTGAATATCGGTAAAGTTGATCACATGCAGGTAGATAGGTCCGGTGTAACGGGCAACGATCTTCGCCAAATCCACTACTTTCTGTTTTGCGCGCTCGCTGGTGTAAGGCGGTGCATGGAAATATACCGCATCGATCTTGACACCTCTCTTGGCGATCATATAGCCTGCCACAGGGGAATCGATACCACCGGACAGTAATAACATTCCCTTGCCGCCGGTGCCTACGGGCATTCCTCCGGGACCGGGCAGGATCACGGAGTAGATATAGATTTCCTCACGGATCTCGATGTTCAACATGATGTCGGGATGGTGTACATCCACCTTCATATTGGGGTAAGCATTGAGAATGGCTTCGCCCATATCCATGTTGATGGTCATGGAATCCTTGGGGTAATTTTTCCGGGCACGTCTTGCTGCCACCTTGAAAGTCTGATTACAGTCCGGATATACCTTTGCAATGTAGTCGATCACAGTCTCGCACAGCTTCTCGAAGCCTTCATCCTGTACATGGACTACCGGGCAGATGCCGGAGATACCGAAGACTCTCTGCAGATGTGCCACGACTTCATCATAGTCGAATTCTGACTCTGCATCTACGAAAATACGTCCCTGTGTCTTGTGTACCAGGAATTCTCCCTCACACTTTTTCAGAGCGTATTTAATCTGACGTACCAGAGCATCCTCGAACAGGTAGCGGTTTTTTCCCTTAATGCCGATCTCGGCATACTTTATCAAAAATGATGTAAACACTTTTTTTCCTTTCTTATCTGCGACTGTATCTGCGTAACATAGGTACTATATTGTACAATGCCTGAAGGCAAACGTCAATCTCTTCTTCCGTGGTAAATACTGAAAAGCTGAAGCGTATAGTGGAATCCAGCAGGGATTTATCCACTCCGATAGCTTTCAGCGTAGCGGAAGGCTGCGGCTTATGCGCGGAGCAGGCACTTCCTGCGGAGACATAGATTTCCTTGTCCTCCAACGCATGCAGGAGTACTTCGCTTCTTACTCCGGCAAATGACACACTGACGATATGGGCTGCTGTTCCCTCTCCGTAAGGGGCATCCGGCAGAAGGCCGTTAACCTTCACATGATCCAGTCTCTCCACACCTTCAATAAATCTTCTCTTGCAGGCACAAAGTCTCGCATGATCCTCATCAAAACGACTGTACAACATTTCCGCTGCTTTGGCAAGTCCGGCAATTCCCGGGACATTTTCTGTGCCGGATCGAAGGTTCTGCTGCTGACCGCCACCGAATACGATAGGCTGGATCTTCACCTTATCTCCTACGTATAACAGTCCGACGCCTTTGGGACCGTGGATTTTGTGTCCGCTGACGGACAACAGGTCAATGTGCATCTTTTTCGGATAGATCCTGGACTTACCGAATCCCTGTACCGCATCTACGTGAAATAAAGTGTCTGAGTTCATCTGTTTGATCAGTGCTCCGGCTTCCTCAATGGGCTGCAGGGCTCCGATCTCGTTATTTGTATGCATAATGGATACCAGAATGGTCTCCGGTGTCATGGCTCTGCGCAGGTCTTCCAGGCGAATGCGTCCGCAGGAATCCACCGGCAGATACGTGACACGGTATCCCTGACTCTCCAGGTAACGCATGGTCTGCAGGATTGCAGGATGCTCGATCTGTGTTGTGATCAGATGGTTGCCCCTGCGGCAATTCGCCATGGCGCAGCCGATCAATGCCATATTATCGGACTCTGTACCGCCGGAGGTGAACAACAGCTCTCTCTCCTCCACCTTCAGGATCCTTGCCAGAGTCTCCTTGGCATAGCGGAGGTACTTCTCCGCCTCCACTCCCTTCATATGCAGGCTGGAGGGATTTCCGTAATCTTCACACATGATCTTCGTCATCAACTCGGCTACTTCCGGAAAGGTTCTGGTGGTAGCGGAATTGTCCAAATAGACTTCCATTCTCTTCTTCTCCTTGCTATCTATCTGTTCAGCAGCTACTCAGGTTCCATTTGCAAGCCCTCTGTTTCAAAGCTTTTTTGTTTACTCTGAATAGTTACTATATTCTTCTTATGATTAAAATATGCCACAGGCAGATACTCTGTGCCGCCCACCAGCTATTTTTCCAGCTGATACATCAGCCATGCGATAGTCGTAAATCCGGCAGTCTCCGTCCGCAGGATCCGTTTGCCCAGGGTAATGGGTTGGATTCCGGCCTCTGTGGCGATCCGGATCTCCTCCGGGTCGAAGCCGCCTTCCGGACCGATGAAAATAGCGATCTGCTGCCCCGGCTCCACGCTTTCGATCAGGTGCTTCGTCTGTTCCATTCCCTCTGCCAGTTCGTAGGGCACCAGCTTCAGATCCATTTGTGATGCCATTTTCACTGCCTGAGCGTAACTCATCACCGGAGCTACCGTTGGGATCACGCCCCGCTTGCTCTGTTTCGCTGCTGCCTCCGCAATTCCCTGCCAGCGCTTGATCTTTACATCTGCCTTTTTCTCATCCAGCTTTACCACGCACCGCTTCATTGCTACAGGAATCACCTGAAAAGCTCCCAGTTCCACTGCTTTTTGAATAATGAGTTCCATTTTATCTGCCTTGGGCAGCCCCTGAAACAGATAGATCTTCGCCGGAAGTTCCACGCCGTCCTCTTTGATAAAACGCAGTTCCAGACGGACGCAGTCCTCCTCCAGCGCAAGGATCCCACAGCGATATTCTTTCCCGTCGATTCCGTTGCTGACCGCCACTTCCTCGCCGGGGCGCATACGCAGTACATTTTTGATATGATTGACATCGGTTCCCCGGATAATGACACTTTTTCCTGCCACATCGATCTGATCCGGCTCTACAAAAAACTGATACATTGTTAAAAATCCTCTAATTTTTTCTTGCGGTAACGCTGACCCATTCTCCCTGATAGGTTACTTCCAATACTTCCAGACCCGTTGCCTTCACTGCCTCTACCACGGTCTGTTCCTTGTCATCAATGATACCGGAGGTAATGTAGATACCTCCCTTTTTCAACTGGTGTACGATCACGGGAGTCAGGGGCACCAGTACATCTGCGAGAATATTGGCTACGACGATATCATAACACTCATAGCCCACCTTGTCCTGCACTTCTTTATCGGTAATGATATTGCCGATCATCATGTCGAACTGTGCGGGATCGATGCCGTTAACCTCGCAGTTCTGTGCTACTGCTTCCACCGCACAGATATCCAGGTCGGTTCCCACGGCATGCTTTGCACCGAACATCAGGGACAGAATCGCCAGAATACCGCTGCCGGTTCCCACATCCAGAAGCTCCGTCTCGGGAGTAATGAACTTACGCAGCTGACGGATACACAGCTGTGTGGTCTCATGCATACCGGTGCCGAATGCAGTACCGGGATCAATATGAAGCACCATTTTATCGGTGTCTTCCGGTTTGATATTTTCCCAGGAAGGAATGACCAGGATGTCATCAATATAGAACTGATGGAAATACTGCTTCCAGTTGTTGATCCAGTCAATATCCTCGGTCTCATCCACGGCTACGGAACCTTCTCCGATATCCATGAACTGACGTAAATCTTCCAGTTCCCGCTTCACATCGGCAAGCACCGCCTCGGTAGTGGTCTTCTCACCGGCTACTTCCAGACTACCATCCTCTTTTTCCTCTACAAAAAAGCTCAAATAAGCAATGCCGTCATCCTCCGGTCCGTCCGGCAGGATATCTACGAACATCTGCTCCTTCTCCATGGCAGTCAGGGGCACTTTGTCCTCGATCTGTGCACCTTCCAGTCCCAGATCATACAGGGTGCTGATAATAATATCTTCTGCTTCCGTCACGGTCTTTATTCTGAATTTTACCCACTTCATATTGTGATTCCTTTCTCGCACTCATTATATCATAAGCTCACAAATTCGTGCTTTCGCACTCTACATCCTGCTTCGCAGGATTATTCGTTCGCTAATGAGCCCAGAAAACCAAATGTCTGCTTCGCAGCCGCTTGGTTTTCCTTGAGGCTCATTATATCATCAGTCCTGTTTTTTCCTTGCTCTTCTCGATCGTATGGTTCAATTTACGGAACGGCGGCTCCAACGCCAGTCCCAGTAACAGTGCAATGATCAGGAATAATGCCATTTTACCCACATTGATCCAATAGTCCACGCCGTACATTCCGGCGATGCATTCCTTGAAGGCTTTCATGCCGAACTGGAATGGCAGGAACGGATAGATCCACTGGAACACCTTCGGCAATGCTTCGATAGGAAAAGTTCCGCCGCTTCCCGCTACCTGGATGACCATGACCACGATTGCCAGTGCTTCTCCCACGTTACCGAATGCAAAAGTCACGGAATACATGAAACAGCTGAATGCGGCACTCGCCACCGCTGCCGCCAGCCAGTATAAAAACTTATGCTGGCACTGGATCTCAATGTAGTAGAGATTGCCCAGGATCGTAAGCAGTGTCTGCGCTTGTCCTATGAGGAAAAACAGCAGATATCTGCCAAAATACCTCTCATGAGCCTTGTAATGATCCCCGGGATCAATCGGTTTCACCCCTACATGAATGATGGCTACCAAAAATAACGCACCTACCCAGATCGCCAGGATCGTATAGAACGGCGATGCTGCCGAGCCGTAGTGATCCACCGGATAAACAGGCACCGTCTTAAGCTGCACCGGAGATGATACAAAGTCCGCAACAGCCGCAGGATCCGTCGCCATGGCACTTAAAATATCTTCATAAGAGTCCGCTCCGGTGATCCGTTTTATATTATCCGCTATTTTATTCACCTTGTCCAGCAGTTCCTGGGCAATTACCAGAGAATCCTGCAAACTTACGTTGCCTTCCTGTAAAGTCTGCTGGTACTCCTTTAAAATATCGGAGATTTCATCCATATTCACATCCGTGCCATTCATCATCGCTGCGGCATTCAAAAACGCCTGCTGCATGGATTTACCGGTATCACGGAAAGAAGGTCTGACGTTGTTATTATAGTCACTTGCGAGGTTATCCAGCTGTTTGCTGCAGATCCGGATCTGTTCCCTCATCTGCGCCCGCAGGGTATTGATATCGGTATCTACCTGTCCTTTGCTATTCTGCAGTTGCTTCAGGTCCGCCTCAATATTTTTTAATGACTGGCTGATCTCCTGAATCTGCGCATCCTGCCCGGTTACCAGGTTTCCCAGAACATCCATATTTGCCTGCATACCCTGCACCAGTCCGATTGCCATGCCCAGTCCGGTGTCCGTGGTACTGCCTACGCTGTTGCTGTCCATCTGGGCTAACAGTCCGTCCGCATAGATGGACAGGTACTGCAGTGCTTCCGTCACCATATTCATACTGCTGCTTACCATATCTCCCATGACATCCACTGCATCCACGCTGGAATTGATCATAGTCTGCATGCCGATCATGGTATTCCGCCCATTCTCCAGGACGTTGTCCATATCCGGCAGCATATTCTGGCTGGTGGACATGATCATTTCCGCCGAATTCATGATGCTTTGGAAGGACTGCAGCATGACCACATAATCCCGCAGCTGCTTCTGCACAGTATCCAGAGAGTCTGTCACACTGACCTGACCGTTTGCATTCACCATAGAAAGCGCATTGCCGGCTTTCATGACCGACTCCGCCACAGTACTGATGAACGTAGCATTTACCTGCTCCTGCACGGCATTTTTCGCCTTGCCTGTGATCTTGGGTGCAATGCCGTTCTTTTTCTCATTTTCATAATAATAGATCGTCGGATGATCCACTTCACCGTCTATAAATCCCAGCATTTCCTGTGTGAAAGTCTCCGGAATGATCAGTGCTGCATAATAGTCGCTGTTCTTCACGCCCTCCAGGGCTTCTTCCGTGGTCTCCGGGAATACCCAGCCGATGGTAGTATTCGCTTCCAGGGCTTCCAGCACACTGTCTCCCACATTCAGGGACAGACCCATGATCTCCGCTCCGGCATCATCCGAAGCGACTGCAACCTTCAACTGGCTGGTAGCCGCCGGTTCATAAGGATCCCAGTTGGAGAAAATATTGAACCAGGCATACAGTGCCGGCAGGATGCTTAATCCCATGACGATCACTACTGCCACTACATTATTGCTGATCCGACGGATGTCGGTGGTAAATATCTTCCAAATGTTACGCATATTACTCGCCATCCTCCCCGTCTTCTGCCTGTGTCTCCGCCGGGGAGTTCAGTCCCTCACCGATCATTTCGCGGGTCTTGCGGATGATCTGTGCCGCCCTGTCGAAATCCGCAGGAGTCACTGCTTCAATCGTTCCCTCTTCTCCCTTCAGTTCCATGATCTTTTCCTGCAAGTTATAATCCATATATTCCACAACGATCAGATAGATTGACAGGGCGAACAGTGACACGATCCACAGGATCAGGAAGATCACCTTGTTACTGCCGGTTAAAAATAACAGCGCCAGGAAAAAAAGGGGCACGATCCAGATGCACTTCAGACCGATCTTGATTCTTTTTCTGTTTTTTTCATGAAGGGTCTGCTCATAGTCCAGCACCTTCTGGAAAATCTCTTCGTAATCTCTTTCCATGAAATTTCCTTTCTGCTTTATTTTCTGCCTATTCGGCATCACATGAGCTCAGTGTCTTCCATTCTCTCTTCCACGAAATGGTTCAGCTTCACAAACGGGATCCGGATCACCAGTCCGATGAGCAGCCCTTCCAGCATGAACAGAATCAGCTTCGCCAGGGCTGCCATATAGGCGGTTCCATACATTCCTGCCAGTGCCTCACGCATTGCCGTGATCGCATAGGGGAATGGGAAGAAGATGTATATCTTCTGATAAATATCGGGAAGCAGTTCAATAGGGAACGTTCCGCTGGATCCCGCGATCTGCAGCACCATAACAATTACGCAGACAGCCTTACCCACATCCCCGAATGCCAACGTCAGGGAATAGATCAGCAGGGAAAATGCAGTGGCGGTAAAACTTGCCGCCAGGAAAAACAGTCCCGGTTCCACAATATTTACTTTCAGCAACCACAGATCTCCCGCCACAATAATAGCAGCCTGGATCTGCGCCAGCAGTAAGAACAGAAGGTATCTGCCGAAATACAGCTGATAACTCTGTACGTTTTTAAGATTTTTCGGTGATGCCTTTACCTTCACCAGTGCCACCAGAATCGTAGATCCTACCCAGATCGCCAACGTGGAATAGAACGGTGTCATAGCAGAACCGTAGGTAGCTACCGGATACATGGCTATGGTCTCCATCGTCACAGGAGATGCGAAATATGCTCCAAGGCTGTCAGGATCTCCTCCCAGGAAACGTACCAGAATATCCATCATTTCCTCTTCGGAGGCACCTTCCAGCTGTTCTGTCAGATCTGTCAGTTTTTGACTGATGCCGTCTACTACGCCCTGGATCTGTCCCAGGCTCTCGCTGGTACCGTCTACCGCATCGCCGACGCCTTCCATAACTACACCTATATTCTGTACGGTACTGCTCAATGTATTTACCAGGGTGGTCACCTGATTCAGCGAATCTGACATATTTGTCAGAACTTTCTGCATCTGGGGCACCAGATTGTTTTTATAGATACCCTGCATATTGCTTACGGAATTTTCACAGCTGTCAATGACATTCTTTAAATTATTCATGGCTTTGTTGACATTGACCTTTGCTTTCTCTGCCGCCTGTTCATCGGTGGATTCCAGCACACTGCCTATGACTGTATTCATCATATCCAGTTCTTTCTGCATAGCTTTCAGCGCCTCGATGGCAGCATCCGTCGCAGCCGTATTGCCGCTTCCGCTGCCGGTAGAAGCATCTCCGCCGGATACACTTCCCTGCACCCGCTGTTCAATCAGCGCTGCCAGCAGATTGTTGACCTGTCCGTTCAGTGTGTTGGTATCCCTTGCCACTTTATTCAGATCCTTCGTCATCTGTGCCGTATCGTCTGCCAGCTTGCTCTGATCCAGAATCTTTTTCATATCCTCCAGCGAGGTCTGTATGGTACTCATGGAGGTATCCACATTCGTACTGAAATTCGACAGCGTATCTCTGGTGGATGACAGATTCTGACTGCTCTGGTTCAGGCTTGCCGTCGTTGCATCCAACTTTTTCTGCATTACGGGAATCTCATAATTCACATGGGTGATCGCCGCTTCCAGTCTGTCATTCCCCGCCCGGAAAGTATCGATCATCGCACTGTATTCCTTCAGGTTATCATTCAATTCTTCCAGATCGGCACAAAATTCCTCCACATAGCTGTCTCCCTGCATCTGATCCGATACGGAATTACCCTCTTCGAAAATCGTGGTAGCAGCCACTTTGATAAAAGTCTCGTTAATAGTATTCTGCAACGTACCGGCTACCGTATCTGTGATCTTGGTAGCAATAGCGTTGCTCTTCTGATTCTGGTAATAAATCAGTGACGGATTCTCAAAATCGTCGGAGAAAACATTGTACATACTATATGTAAATTTATCCGTGATCACGATGGCGGCATAATATTTTCCCGCTTCCACGCCTTCCCGCGCTTCTTCCTCAGTATCTAAAAAGACCCATTTCACACTGGTGTTAGAATGCAGACTCTCCAACACGGATTCTCCCATGTTCACCACAGAGCCGTCCTTTCGCGTGTAATCCTTATCCAGAGACACCACCGCTACGGGGATTCCACCGGTATTGGCATAGGGATCCCAGTTAGCGAAAATATTAAACCATGCATACAGTGACGGTATCACGCACAGTCCGATGATGATGACCAGTGCAAAAGGCTGTTTCACCAGTTTTTTCAGATCTCCTGTGAAAATTTTCCAAATGTTTTTCATGCGATTTCTATCGACTCCTCATCTGTATCCGTTCTATGTAGCTTCTCCTGCCCCTGTCCGGCTTCGCATATCCCCAGCAGTAGAAAAAAAAGTGGAGCATTCAGTACCTGCTGAAAACTGATCAGAGAATGTATTCCGTAGGTAAAAAGCAGCATATTTGTCATGAAGTTTCCGCGATATTTTCGAAATGCGGTAAAAAATACGGTTGCATAGGCGAGCACTCCAAGCACTCCCATATCGATCAGTGTCGTAAGCCATTCATTATGAGCATTCGTAAAAATCGAGCCGGCAAAATAGCCTTTATCGAACAGTACCGTACCTCCGGGCAACACTTGTCCCAAATAACCTGCAAAGCAATCCGGTCCGGCCCCCAACAACTTCTGCCTGAGATCTCCCTGGCAGAATCCCTGCCATGCCATCTGCCATAGTCTTCCACGGTGATTACCCCATTCCGCGAAATCGCTGCCCTGCTGTTTCAAAATATACCATATGACCGCACCCGCAGCAAACGCCAGACTGCCGTACAGCAATCCGGTCCGTAAGATCCCCTTTTTCTCATCCGGAAGAGCATGATGTATCCCGCAAAATAACAGGCACATCGCCGCAAGCAAAATCCATCCCTGCCAGGCAGCCAGCCACTTGGCAATACCGTCCTGCAACAGGATGTCAAAGGTTCCCAGGGATTGCATCCCCTTTCCCCACAGTAACATTCCCACGCAGATGCCGGTCAGCAGGAAAAGCTGGGCTTCCCACAGCTTTGTTTTCTTCCGGCTACTCCAAAAACACATCCACAGTGCCACACCTGCCACCATCACGCCGCCGTCACTTCCCTGTAAAAACAGTAATATGACCACAAGAGTATTGCTGACTCCAAGCAGCATCGAACTTCCTCTTCGCTCTTCTTCCACCGCCTTACAAAAAAGTGCCAGTGATAAAGGAAACATTACACTGTAATACCCGCTAAGCCAGTTGTTATTCCCCAGTGTAGTGAGCATATGTGTATATTCCCAGTCTCCCACGACATAACCCTTCAATAATCCCAATGGATCATAACCCAGTTTTTGGAGTAGTCCTATGAGTGCCACTGTGACAGACGCCGCTTCTCCCAGATATAAAATCCGGTTGCATTGTCCGCTGTAATTCGCTGCCAGCAAAAATCCGCCCACCATCAGGCAGATTGTGACAGCTCCCATATACCATTCCTTCTCTCCCGTCCACGCAGTACTTCCATAAGGGCTGTCGAGTGCAGAGACCACAGCACAGGCGCCGTACAGGCAGACCGCTGTCACTGCGATATGCTCCCTGCACCATACGATCATTTTTTCCCCGGTTTTTCTTATATACATACCAATATACATACCGACACTAGCGCAGTTTTCCATCCGACAGCGTTGTTCTATCCGTCTGTGTTTTTCCATCAGGCATCTTCTTACCACAACGATTATCTGTACCACCAGACAAATTCCCATACAGATCAGAGATATATTGCGATATAAATAATATTTGCTATCACCCAATTTGTAATATCCATTCCCGGGAATATAGTACAGCGGCAATACTACCAGAATGGCAGCCATATAGATCTGACATACGATTTTCAGAAATTCCTCTTTCCGCTTCTCCATCCCCTGTAGGCTCCTTTATATCACAGACTACATAACTACTTGAATTGTAAGCGTTTCTCCCTCTTCTGTCAAACCGTTTACTCTTTACAAAATGGTGAAATTGTATATTAAATTGAGAGTTAATGAAATAGTTGTTCTAAAATCCACGCAGAAAGGACTGCCCGCCCCGGACTCGGATGCTAGCTACAACTGTGGATTTTCTAAAGGAAAGT
>NZ_JBOKRY010000043.1:0-26824 GCF_051972595.1 Simiaoa sp.
CCTACGCCTTGCCGCCGCCTGCACCACCGGGGGAACGCTGCCGGGAATGAAGCCCCTGCCGCCATTCCAAGTCATTTACCAGACCGCCGAGGACGGTTTGGGAGATACCGTCAAGCCCCGCCTTATGGAAGCCGAAGCAGACCTTGACCGCGTTCTTGTGATTGATGAATCCAAGCGGGAACTTACCCTGTCCGATGAGCGCATAGAGAAAGCTATCACACAGAACGGGGCGCGGCTGATTATCCTTGACCCAATACAGGCGTATATGGGCGACAAAGCCGACATGAACAAGGCTAACGAAGTGCGTCCTATCTTCCGCCGCCTTGCCGAAGTCGCGGAGCGTACCGGGTGCGCCGTTATCCTTATTGGGCATTTGAACAAAGCAGCCGGAGGGCAGAGCGCGTACCGGGGATTAGGTTCTATCGACTTCCGAGCCGCCGCACGGAGCGTGCTTTTAATCGGGCGCGTGAAGCGAGAGCCGAATGTGCGCGTCATCGTCCATGACAAATCTTCCCTTGCGCCGGAGGGGAAGCCTGTCGCCTTTTGTCTTGACCCGGAAACAGGCTTTTCATGGATAGGCGAATATGACATAACCGACGACGAGCTGCTGTCCGGCGCGGGCGGCAACAACGCCGCCAAAACCGAACAGGCTGAAAAGCTGATACTTGACCTACTTGCAGACGGGAAAGAGCTTGCCAGCGAGAACATTGTAAAGGCCGCAGCCGAAGCCGGAATATTCGAGAGGACAGTACAGAACGCCAAGCGCAACATGAGCGCGGTTTTAGGCGCAAAGCGTATCGGCGGGCAATGGTACAACTTCCTAAAGAAGCCGTAGCCGCCCCAACCCGCAAACTGAAAGTGCAAAACGCAGAGCCTTTGCGCTTTGCACTTTCGCACTTTCACTATACCGACCACCGCCCCATGTGCTGACCGCATGGGGATTTATCTTTGAAAGGAGAGCCTATGAGCAACGAAACCGCCACCCCTACCGCTTCCCCTCTGACCGCACAAGGTACACAGCAGCCCGTTATGGTAAAGAGGATTGGAAAGACAACCTATCGTGTCAAGCTACATTTCAGCGAAACGAGCAAGGAAACGATGACCGATAAGATTAAACGGCTTATTTTGAATGATTGTGCAAAAGAGTTTGAACAAAGCGAAAAAATTTCTTAAACACCCTTGACAAAGCGTATCAGAAGATATCCTATTAGTGTACCTGGGGTGTAATAGTGAACCTTGCATGTCTTGTATTGATGTT
Organism: Simiaoa sp.; assembly: GCF_051972595.1. Lineage (NCBI taxonomy): Bacteria > Bacillati > Bacillota > Clostridia > Lachnospirales > Lachnospiraceae > Simiaoa > Simiaoa sp. The sequence continues at coordinate 1,259 of NZ_JBOKRY010000043.1, forward strand.
ATCTTTATCCATAGTAGCTTATGCTGCTAATTGGTTTGGACTTCGTGATTTGTTGCTGCCTTTTATAAACCGGTCTTCTTCCATAGAAGAGGAAAGTAGTACCATTGGTTTATCAGGGTATCAGGGAAGTGAAGAATGGCAGGCCTTGGCAGAATGGCGGGAGTTTGTGAGTCAGTATGATCCGGATGGAAGAATTTATCAAAATATAGATGGAAATATTGGCGGACAGCATTGATTTTGCTGCACTTACTCCGGTTGTAAAACCTCAATTAGATCTAACAACCAGCAGTGGGGCAGTAGAACATGATGAGGTGGTAAAAGATGGTAGTGAGGTCGCGGTAGAATATGATGCGGATGCAAGGCAGATATATGCAGCAACTTTGCGCAATCTTTTGTATAACAATATTCTGCCGGATGGAAGTAAGGTGGAAACTTCGGTAGGAGAATATTCGAGTTTTGCAATCGACGATGTGGATTCTGACGGAAAGGAAGAACTGGTAGTACTATATGACCCTGGGGTAATGGCAGATGAGAAAGGTTATATTATGGGCTATGATAGTAATACAGGAGAAACATATATCCAATTAGAAGAATTCCCGTATTTTGCTTTTTTGCGTAATGGAAATCTAAAAGCACTGTCTTCACACAATCAAACTTATGGAGACATGTGGCCATATTTGTTTTACCGGTATATTCCGGAGAGTGATACTTATGAATTGGTAGGATATGTGCATTCAGAAGATAAGTGGACTTTGGAATCGAACGGAAAGTCAGACCAATATCCGGATGAAGCAGACACTTCTGAAACAGGAACGGTATATTATGTAGGAACAGACGGATGGGGAACGAAACCCATGGATGAGACGGACTATATGGAATGGCTGAATGCAAATGAAGGTAATGTCGAAGAGCTGGAGATTTCATATTTACCATTTACTGAAGAAAATATTGAAAAAATGGCCAAAAGATAATAGACTAAAAATATGAGTGGCAATGAGTTATGTAAAAAGGATTGGTTGGGAATATATTTTTTCAGCATAAAGTACCAGCAATTTGGCAGAAATAGCGAAGTTTTCTTTTATAGTACTAAAATATTAAGAAGAGAAAATAAAGGAGATTATGTATGAGAAAAATTTTTACTGTTATTTTGATTGGAACGTTGACTTTAACCTTATTGGGGTGTCAAAAGCAGCCTGAAGAAATACCAAATTCTTATTTTGAGGAAACTGAACCTGAGGTAGTGGAGGAAATAAAAGAATCAGATTCCAGTAGCGAAGAATTAAACTCAGAGGAACATATTCAGCTAAAATATGAAAATAATAACATAAGTTTTGAATATTCAAATACATGGGAATTAATGGAATTGCAGCATGAGGATGGAAACGAAATAAGTTTTTGGAACTCGGAAGGAAAGAAAGTACTTTGGATCGATAGAGGAGAGGCATGGCGTGTAAATCTTGAAATGACAGAAGAAGATTACAAGGAACTATTATCAGAAACCTACGATGAAGTAGAAATTATAGAATTATCCAAAACAAATATAGATGGATATGAGGCCAATATATTAACTTTTTCATATAATTGTGATGGAATCAGAGAGACAATAAAAAGATATACAGTTATTGTAGAATATGCTTTCTGCGAGATTAATATATCTTCCCTGCTTTCTGAAGAAGAAATCAATTCGTTTGTTGACTCACTAGAATTTATTTCCCAATAATCATTATGTAATTACTGCATTACAAGCTTATTGGCAAGTGATGTGAAATCGGCATTGGACTACCGGGCATTAGAATACAGATGTGATTTATTTGAGCAAAAGATTAGCAGGTTATAGAATTTTTAGAAATCCTTCATTTTGTTATAATTGTTTTCTGACAAATAAGGTGTTATCATAACATTATCAAGAGAAGCCAATCACCACAGGCGATATATAGTGATGCCCCGGAGACGATTTTACCGCCCCCGCGTTGGCAGAAAGAAAGAGGCGTGTGTTTATGGAACAACATGATTTAAGTAAGATCCAGAAATTACAGGAGAAAGGAAAATCCGACAAGATTATCAAATATCTGAGTTCTTCCGATGACACCGTGGTGGTAGCCGCACTGGAAGCTCTGAGCCGGATCAAGGATGAAGACAGTGTTAACAGCATTGCCCACATGATCGACAATCCGGATACGAAGATCCGTATCGAAGCAGCAAAAGCATTAGGCAGCATCGGCACCGAATATGCCAAGACCTATCTACTGCACAGACTGAATGCAGAACAGGATGAGACCGTGAAGACAGCCATCAAGGAAGCCCTTCACACTCTGGCAGAGCATCATTAATTTAATTTGCTTTACTCGTAGTTTTTCTACTTATACATTTTCCCTCTTATTGGCGTCCGGGTTATTCCGGGCGCCTTTTTTCCTGAGTTTTCCCGAAATAACTTTCGACGTACAAATTTTGAATAATATACGCGTATAGTAGTTTCGATTTACGAAACCATATGGTATAATAAGTGCATACATTATTTATAACTTGTGTGAGGAAAGTTGGTGCCTGCTTGAGTAAAAAAGAAATTTTAAAAAAAGTAATTGAAAATAATGGCGGCATAGCAAAAACTTCAGATTTTGCCGCTAACGGGATAAACAAATACGAAGTAGCGTCGTTTTGTAAAGAAGGAATTATTGAAAGAATTCGCAGAGGATTTTATCAACTCCCACAAAGTAAAAGTATTACAGAAGAACAGCTCATACGAGAGTTCCTTCCACAGGGAATTATTTGTGTGGAGTCCGCTTTGTTTCATTATGGATACAGTGATTTTTCTCCTCGTGAATGGTCGATTGCTGTACCAAGGACGGCAACCCGTGTTGTAAAGAGCATTGAAGAATTTCCTATGAAGGCTTACTATATTCAAAAGGAATTTTTAGATATAGGTAAGTCCGTAAGCAATTTTAACGGCGTAATACTGCCCGTGTATGATCGTGAACGAACAATATGCGATTGTTTTAAGTACCGTACAAAACTTGACAACGAGATTTTTAATAAGGCGGTCAATGTATATGCTGTGGATGAAAAAAAGAACCTTGCAAATTTGTCTAAGTACGCAAAAGAAATGAAACTATACACTAAGGTTATGAATGTAATGGAGGTACTGCTAAATGGCTGATATAGCTGCATCTGTGTTGGCACGGCTCAAAAATAAAGCGACTGAAAGCGGTAGAAGCTATCAGCTATGCTTGCAACTCTTTTGCCAAGAGGAATTTTTGCGCCGTTTGGAAAATTCCAAGTATGCTGAGAACTTTGTGTTGAAAGGCGGGTTGTTCCTATATTCTATTACTGACTTTGATAGCCGAGTGACAGTTGATGTAGATTTTTTGCTTCGGAAAATCCCCAATACACCGGAACAGTTAAAGAGTATTCTCGAAGAAATTATCGTTGTTCACACCGGCAATGATTTTGTGACTTTTGAGATAAAGGATGTTGCGCCTATCGCCGTCCAGAAGAAGTATGCAGGCATCGGAGCATCAATGGTTGCCCATATAAAAAATACTCGAACCCCCTTTGGCATTGATTTCGGTGTTGGTGATGTCATTGTGCCGAAGCAGGAAAGGCGAAAAATACCCACTCAGCTTGGTGATTTTGCTGCACCCACAGTTAATACGTATTCCATTGAAACGACTGTTGCTGAGAAAATTGATGCAATCCTTAGCCTGATGGAATTTTCCAGTCGTATGAAAGATTATTACGATATTTATTATCTTGCTAATAAGTTCGATTTTGACGGTAATGTACTGACCGAAGCGCTCAGCAGAACCTTTCAGAACCGTGAGCACAATTTTACGGTAGAACAATTTGAACAAGTTATGAGTTTCGATGAAGATATGGCAATGCAGAAAAAATGGAAAGCGTTTGTCCGTAAAATCGACACGAAAACGGATGATTACAGTACTGTGTTGAAAACAATAAAAGTATTTCTGACAAAACCGTATATAGCAGCGGTTGAGGGCAAAGAATTTACTGAAAAATGGTATGCCGCTAATGGCAAGTGGATGTAATAGGGGGAAGAGTATTATGAATAATCAAATTGTAGACGAATTTGATAAAGTATGAGACCATTATAGGGTAGGGAGTATCAAAATTCCTGCCCTTATTTATTGTTGTTGCATAGCCTGCGAAATTTGGAAAAATCTTGCGATGGGTTCTGCTTGAAGCCATGACGCATATCTATTTATAATAGAACGGTACGTGAAAAAAGTAGTTTTGTAGTCATGGAGGTAGTTTAATGGAAAAATTAAACATTACAACTACAAAGGATAATGAAAAAGTATACAAAATCCTGGGGGATCTGATGAATGCCAACAAGGAATTCCAAATTATGATCACGGTTCCTTCTACGAAAAACGCCAAAGACAGCACAGTAAAAGCGACAGAAAAAAAGGAACAGACCCAGGAAGTCATCCATGACCTGGAAAAGGATGTCACGGATATGATCCATGAGATCGGAGTCCCGGCACATATCAAAGGGTATCAGTATCTGCGGGAAGCTATCATGATGTCGGTGGAGGATCCGGCGATGATCAGTTCCATCACGAAGATCCTGTATCCGACCATCGCCAAACGTTTTCAGACCACACCCAGCCGCGTAGAGCGCGCTATCCGCCATGCCATTGAGGTTGCCTGGAGCAGAGGGCGCATGGAGACCCTGGATGCCATGTTCGGTTACACGATCGACACGGGCAAAGGCAAACCTACCAATTCGGAATTTATCGCGCTGATCGCTGACAGGATCCGACTTTCTTACAGAAACTGAGGCAAAACCGAAGACTCTAAAAGATTTGTAAATTATCGCTGCCCTCTTTTCTATGAATCGTAAACATGGTATAATCAATCTATATTTTGAATATAAGCCGTAGCATATGTGGAGGGTTTACATGAAAAAAATTCTTTTTGCCGCATCGGAAGGCGTACCTTTTATCAAGACCGGAGGACTTGCGGATGTCGTAGGATCTTTGCCGAAGTATATTGACAAGGAGTATTTTGATGTAAGAGTGTTTATCCCGAAGTATACCTGTATGAAACAGGAGATGAAGGATAAACTCAGGTATGTGACACATTTCTACATGGATTTCAACTGGCAGAATGTATACGTAGGTGTTCTGGAGGCAGAGGAAGCCGGGGTGCATTATTATTTCATTGATAATGAGAGTTATTTCGGTGGTTTCAAGCCTTATGGGGATGATCCCAGATATGAGATCGAAAAGTATGCATATTTTTGCAAGGCAGTGCTGTCGGCATTACCGCTTTTGAATTTCCAGCCGGATCTGATCCATTGCCATGACTGGCAGACAGGCCTGATCCCTGTATACCTGAAGGAGCGTTTCCATGGCGGAGATTTCTACCGCAACATGAAGTCCGTTATCACCATACATAACCTGAAGTTCCAGGGAAAATGGGACGTGAAGACGGTGCAGAGCATTACCGGACTGCCGGAGTATTATTTTACCTCTGACAAGTTAGAGGCTTATAAGGATGCGAACCTGCTGAAGGGCGGTATTGTATTCGCGGATGCGGTGACTACCGTAAGTGATACCTATGCGGAGGAGATCAAGACGCCGTTCTACGGTGAGGGTCTGGACGGACTGCTGCGTGCGAGAAGTCATGATCTGCGCGGTATCGTCAACGGCATCGACTATGGAGAGTTCAATCCGGAGACGGACAAAAATATCGTAAAAGCCTATAATGCAGTGAATTTCCGCAAGGAAAAGGTGAAGAATAAGCGTGCCCTGCAGGAAGAGCTTGGACTTCGCGTAGATGATAAGAAAATGATGATCGGTCTGGTATCCCGACTGACAGACCAGAAGGGTCTGGATCTGATCGCTTATGTGATGGATGAACTGTGCCAGGATGATATCCAGTTCGTGGTACTGGGCACCGGTGAGGAACGTTATGAGAATATGTTCCGTCATTTCGACTGGAAGTATGGAGACAAGGTGGCTGCCAACATTTATTATTCGGATGCACTGTCCCATAAAATCTATGCGGCGTGTGATGCTTATCTGATGCCGTCCCTGTTCGAACCCTGCGGTCTGAGTCAGTTGATCGCGCTGCGTTACGGTACCGTACCCATCGTCAGAGAGACCGGCGGACTGAAGGATACTGTACAGCCCTATAATGAGTATGAGAGCACTGGTACGGGCTTCAGCTTTACGAATTATAATGCACACGAGATGCTGAATACGATCCGCTATGCGGAGCATATTTACTATGACAGGAAGAGAGAGTGGAATAAGATCGTGGATCGTGCCATGGCCACCGACTATTCCTGGAAGGTATCCGCCGGAAAATATCAGGAGATGTATGACTGGCTGATCGGATAAAGAACTGGAATAAGGTAAGATTACATATGGCAGATAAGAACAGTTCCAAGAACAATTTTATCATGCAGGCGGGAATTCTGGCGGCAGCCGGAATCATCAGCAGAATCATAGGGCTCCTTTACAGGGGCCCTTTACAGAGTGTCATCGGGAATCTGGGACTTGGCTATTACCAGTCAGCGTATAACTATTATACGATCATTCTGTTGATCTCCTCTTATAGTATTCCCTCGGCAATTTCCAAAGCTATCGCACAGAAGCTGGGAGAGAAGGAATATCGCAACGCCCACAGACTGTTCCACGGAGCCATGATCTATGTACTGGTGGTTGGCGGTATAGCCAGCCTTTTTCTGTTTTTCGGAGCGGGATTATTCGTGTCCGGAGCAGCGGTCACAGTACTGCGCACCTTTGCACCGACGATTTTCGTCTATGGTATCCTGGGAGTTTTACGAGGGTATTTTCAGGCACATAAGAGCATGGCACAGACCTCCGTATCGCAGATTCTGGAACAGATTGCCAATGCGGTAGTCAGCGTAGGCGCGGCATATCTTCTGATCCAAATGTTTATGGGAACGATCGAGGTCCCGGCGGATCAGGCAGGGCAGGTGATGAGAGCAACTTACGGTGCCGTGGGAAGTGCGCTGGGTACCGGTGTGGGCGTACTGGTGGCATTATTGTTCATGGCAGGGATCTATGCCCTGAACCGGAAGATGATCCTGCGCAGAGTGCAGCGTGACAGACATGAACATGTGGATTCCTACGGACAGATATTCAAGACCATCACACTGGTGGTGACCCCGTTTATTTTGAGTACGGCCGTATATAACTTAAGCAGTACGGTCAACAACAGTATCTACACCAAATGGTATCCGTCCCTTCGTAATCTGGATACGGTATCTATTTATGAAAAATATGGTATTTTCTCCGGACAATCCCTGACAATGTCCAATATTCCCATAGCTTTTGCATCTGCTATGGCATCGGCTATGATTCCTTCCGTAGCACAGCTCATAGCAGCCCGGGATGTGAAGGGAGCCCGAGAGAAGATCGGACTGGCAGTGAAGACTACCATGGTGATCTCGATTCCCTGCGCTGTGGGACTTTTTGTGCTGGCGAAGCCGGTGATCAGTCTGCTGTTCACGAATAAGACGGCAGAGGAACTGAACCTGGCGGCAGCCCTTTTAATGACATTGTCACTGTCGGTTATCTTTTATGCATTGTCGACATTAAACAGTTCCATTTTACAGGGGCTGGGCAAAGTCAATACCCCGATCATCAATGCGGGGATCTCGCTGGTGGTGCAGACGGTGGCAGCAGTGTTGCTTCTTATGTTCACAAGCCTGGATCTGTACAGCATTGCCATTGCCAATACGCTGTATTCCGGTATGATGTGTGTACTGAACCAGTGGGCAGTAAGAAGAGCAGTAGGCTATAGACAGGAGATCGTCAAGACTTTTGTCATTCCGGCGTTCGCATCCGCGTTTATGGGAGCGGCAGCCTGGGCAATCTACGAAGGTCTGTATATGGTGACGAAATCTATGCGGATCTCTGTCATTCCGGCGATTGTGATCGCTGCCGTAGTCTATTTTGTCATGCTGATACTGATGCGGGGCATCACGGAGCAGGAGCTTCGCAGCTTCCCGAAGGGATATCTGTTAGTGAAGGTAGCGAAGAAGTGCCGCTTATTGAGATAAAGAGAAGCGACGACAGCTACGATGTTCTAGGAAAAGAAAGTATGTAAAGAAAGTATGTATAGAAAGTAGCCTGCCTTATGATGATGCTATCGTCTGAGGCAGGTTTTTTCGTGCGTGGGGCGCAAATATAAGGAGAATGCTGATTAAGCCCCGGGAAGATCAAGGGAGCGGGGCGCAGAGAGGAAAAGAAGCTGATTAAGCCCCGGGAAGATCGAGAGAACGGGGCGCAGAGAGGAAAAGAAGCTGATTAAGCCCCGGGAAGATCGAAAGAACGGGGCGCAGAGAGGAAAAGAAGCTGATTAAGCCCCGGGAAGATCAAGAGAACGGGGCGCAGAGAGGAAAAGAAGCTGATTAAGCCCCAGGAAGATCAAGAGAACGGGGCGCAGAGAGCTAAAACAGGCCGATTATACCCAAGGAAAAGAAACCGGCCGGGTATGGGGAGCTACAATAGGCCGACTATACCCAGGGAAAAGAAACCAGCCGGGTATAGGGAGGCACAATAGGCCGATTATACCCAGGGAAAAGAAACCAGCCGGGTATGTGGAGCCACAATAGGCCGATTATACCCAGGGAAAAGAAACCGGCTGGGTATGGGGAGCTACAATAGGACGACTATACCCAAGGAACCGTTAGGGTATGGGGAGCCATAATAGGCCGATTATACCCCCGGAACTGAATTCACGGGGGCACAAAGTCAAGGTATACCATGGAATAGAAGTGAAAAACTGTCAAATGCAACAATTATCTCTGACAAAACGGATCCCCACCATTCTTGAATAAGGTGATCATTTCCTGCCCCACACTGATGGTGGAAGGAAGATCCGGAACTTCGCTACGGGAGAACCATTTTGCTTCACCGAGTTCGGATTCCTGCAAAGTAATCGTGGGATCACCGTCCAGCTTTGCAAAGAAGCCGATCATAGCGGAATCACTGAAGGACCAGGGCTGGGATTTGTAATAGACCAGATCACTGACCTTAAGGCCTACCTCTTCCATGATCTCTCTGCGGGCAGCGCCCTTGAAGGTCTCACCGACTTCCACGAAGCCTGCTACCAGTGCCCAGTGACGGTAGGAACCGCCGGCGTAGCGGGTCAGCAGGATCTTGTCCTGCATGGTATCCACGATGGCGATAATGACAGCCGGAGAGATCTTGGGATATTCGATCTGTCCGCACTCCGGGCAGATGCAGGCCCGCTCTGTGGTACTGTGAACTGTGGGATGACCACAGCGGCCGCAGAATTTCCGATCCAGACGGAAACGGTTGATCTGGGTGGCGGTGATCCCAGCGAATGCCAGATATTCCGGTTCAAAGTTACGGAACACGCCGGAAGCATAGAGATCTTCCTCCGGGAGCATGAGAGCACCGGAGTTTTCTACGGTCTTACGGTAAAAAGCCCTGTCGTCAATGGAAAAGAGGTATTCACAGTCGAGGAAAAAGCGCTCCAGGGGCTGTCGGATTCCCAATAGTCCATGAACTTCCTCGAAGGTAGGAAGATATACCTGAGAATGCTTCACAATACCTGCATTCGCGGAAGAGCCCGCAACAGCAGCGTCGTTTCCTGTATGGGAGGGCAGATATACCTTTTCACCATCAAACAACAGCAGATAATCGGAAGGCTTTGGCTCCTGATTTCGGAATTCCGGATAATATTTATGAGGTTCGATCTTATGGATCATCATAGGGTGTTTCTCCTTTTATGGCTATTTTTCAGAAAGTATTCATAAGAATATAGTAGTCCACCGTAGGGAGGCTGTCAAATGCAACAGTTCATGAATTGTTGTGGAAATTATTTGAGATTCCGATATATTTGTGTTAAAATGTTTTGTAACTGTTCTGGGACGTTCATTCCGCGAAGCCCCGCCGGACAGTTATGAAATTTATCAGAAAATACAGCATGAGAGTGTCGTGATGAATGTCTCGGGTGCATCATGTGGAAACGAGGGATAGTATGTTACAGATGATCTTACCGGAGGGAAGCAGTTCTCTCCTTGCTTTTTTTGGAATCCTTTTTGCTTTTGGAGCTACGGTACTGGCAACGGCAAAATTAAGTCCATATCTGCCTAAGGATGCCGGAAGAGAATTTGCCCATGACGGAAAATTGTCTGCGGGGAAACCCAGAGGCGCCGGAATTATTTTTGTCCTGGCATTTGTGGCATCTGTTCTGCTGTTTTCCCCTTTAAGCGCAGAGCTGGTGATCTACCTGCTGCTGATCGTGGTATGTATGATGACCGGGTTTTTGGATGATGCGTCCAAGACACCCTGGGGAGAATATAAGAAGGGCTTTTTGGATTTGTGTGTGGCAGCACTGGTAGCTATCACTTTTCTGAAATATAATTCCAATGTGGTGGAGCTGGCACTGTTCCATGTAAAGTTCACGCTGCCGCCTGTGGTATTTGCTATCCTCACGGTGATCCTGGTATGGACCTCCGTGAATGTGACCAACTGCTCCGATGGCGTGGACGGACTGTCCGGAACTTTGACTATTATAACAATTATATCTATCTACATTGTGGATCGCATGAAGGATGTGAATGAGACTTACTCTTTCCTGATCCTGCTGTTTGCCGTATGTATTCTGGGCTATTTGTGGTACAATGCCACACCCAGTAAGCTGATGATGGGGGATGCCGGTTCCCGGGCCATGGGATTGTTCATCAGCATCGCCATTTTAAAGAGCGGCTGCCCGTTCCTGTTTATCCCATTGGCACTGGTGCTGATCCTGGACGGAGGACTGGGACTTCTTAAGGTGTCCCTGCTTCGCTTTCTGAAGATTCATATTTTAAAAAATACGAGAACGCCGCTGCACGATCATGTGCGTAAGGTGTGGGACTGGTCCAATACCCAGACGGTATTCCGATTTGCTATCATTCAGATCATTTTATCTTTGGCTGTGATCTATGCAATGCAATTGTAAAATGCTGGTATGCCGGTAAAACATAGCGGTTAAGGTCGAATGGCTGCTTGAGGCAGAAAAGTGCATTTGCCAGAGGAAAAGAAAGATGTATCCCTGATGCGAAGTGAAGCAAGTAAGTGAATAGATAGAAATGGAGAAATTATGTACGATGAATTAACCCCCACTGACATTAAGAAAATGGAAGAAGAGATCGAATACCGCAAGCTGGTCGTGCGTCCCAAGGCACTGGAAGACGTCAAAGAAGCCAGAGCCCACGGTGATCTCAGCGAGAATTTTGAATACTATGCAGCCAAAAAGTATAAGAATCAGAACGAGAGCCGGATCCGCTATCTGGAGAGAATGATCAAGACCGCGAAGGTCATCTCCGAGAACTCCGCAGCGGATGAGGTAGGTATTAACAACACCGTCACGGTGGAATTCGTAGATGACGGCACGGAAGAGGATTACAAGATCGTGACAACCGTCCGCGGTAATTCCCTGGAAGGTCTGATCAGCAATGAGTCCCCCCTGGGCAAAGCACTCCTTGGCAAAAAAGTAGGCGACATCGTCCATGTGCAGGTCAATGCCAATGTGGGCTACGATGTGGAGATCAAGGCACTGAAAAATACCGAGGATGACGGAGACAAGATCCGCAGCTTCTAGTACCTTGTTCTGCAAATAACCAGACGAATAACTCGTATAAATTTCCATCTGCGGCATCAGAAAAGCTTGACAATTTTTGAATGCTGTACGAGTCGTTTGCGGAACATATAAGAATAGAAAGAAAAAGGAATTATAAGAATGAAGAAATATCTGCTGTTTGATCTGGACGGTACCCTGACAGATCCTAAAATCGGAATTACTACCTGTGTGCAGTATGCACTGCACTCCTTCGGCATCGAGGAGCCGGATCTGGACAAGTTAGAGCCTTTTATCGGACCGCCACTGCGTGACAGCTTTATGGAATTCTACGGTTTCACCGCAAAGCAGGCAGAAGATGCTGTGGCAAAATACAGAGAGCGTTTTCAGGATACGGGACTTTTTGAAAATGAGGTCTATACCGGTATCCCTAAGATGCTGCGGGAACTTCAGGCTAAGGGATATTTTCTGGCAGTAGCATCCAGCAAGCCCCAGGTATACGTAGAGCGTATCCTGGAACATTTTGATCTGAAAAAATATTTTTCTGTAGTGGTGGGTAGTGAACTGGACGGCAGAAGAGAGACCAAGGATCAGGTGGTACAGGAAACCCTTCGTCAGCTCTTTGGAGAGAACCCCGTGGATCCCGAACAGGTCTATATGATCGGTGACAGAAAGTTTGATGTGGAAGGAGCCAGAGCGCTCGGAGTGGAGAGCGTGGGAGTGACCTACGGCTACGGAAGCAAGGAAGAATTAAAGGAAGCGAAGGCGGATTACATTGTACAATCCGTGGAAGAACTGGAGAAATTTTTACTCCGTGGCAGTGAAGAATTACTGAACGGAAATCCGGACAATAAAAAGAAAAACCCCATGTATCAGAGGATCTGGACCATGGTGTATTCGTTTCTGATGTTTATATTGGTGCGCAATGCAGTGCAGTATGCGCTGCTGGCACTGTTATATCAGCTGGCACAGTCCGGAGCCTCCGGTGGACTGGTGGATCTTTTAATCCTACGGGATGAGACCGGCGCCTATAACGGCTACTCCGGAGATGTCTCCAGTATCATTGCGGCTCTTGGATTCATCGGCGGTGCCATTGCCGTATGGTCCACAGCGAAACTGCTCATTGATAAAAATAAAGAGGACATGCACTTAAGCCACTTGAAAAAAGAAGGAAAGAGCAAATATGTCTTACTGACTGTGGCTACCATCGGTGCCGTCATCGGATGCAATCTCCTGTTTGAACTCCTGGGAGTGACTAATAAGTCTGAAGCTTATACCGAAGTGGCAGCCCAGCAATATTCCGCACACTTTATCGTAGGAATCCTCGTATTCGGCTTCATCTCCCCCATAGCAGAGGAACTCCTGTTCCGCGGAGTTATCTACGGATACCTTCGCAGATTCATGGATATCAAACTCGCCATAGCCCTGTCCGCCCTGATCTTCGGTGTCTACCACATGAACTATGTCCAGGGCGTATACGGCTTCCTCATCGGCTGCCTGATGGCATATGCTTACGAATACTTTGGAGAGTTCAAAATGGCAGTCTTTGTCCATGTGGCATCCAACGTCCTCGCCTACTGCCTGTCCTATACCGCCATCGCCGTCACCGGCTTTGTCAGCTGGCCTGTATGCGTGATTTTCCTGGCAGTGGCAGCAGCCTCCCTTGGAACACTTCATAAACAGAAAAATGTATTCTAAGCACTAATAAAGTATATTAGCCATCCTCTGGATATTCGATAAGATATCTCTGGATGGTTATCATAACCCAGTAGCCCCGACAGAGGGAAGAATAAGCAGACCGTAAGCAGACGTCGGCACTTAGCGTGGGTACTTTCCACGCTTATGTGCCGCTACGCTCTGCGACATGAGCGCATCGTGCTAAAGCACGCGCGTGTCGCGTTTCTTCCCTCTGTCGAGGCTACGGAGATTTTATAGAAAAATAGGAGCAACACATGAAATTCAGCATTATCGTAGTCTGCTTAAACCCAGGCCCTAAACTGAATCAGACTCTGGACAGTATCCTGTCCCAGACCTACCCTGATTTCGAGATCATCGTCAAAGACGGCGGCAGCCGCGACGGTTCCATAGAAACCATGCGCGAGGACAGACATATCCGCTTATACCAGGAACCCGACCACAGCATCTACGAAGCCATGAATCAGGCAGTCTCCCATGTGACCGGCGACTATATTCTTTTCCTAAATTGCGGTGACCTTTTCTTTGACAACGAAGTTCTGAGCCGCACCGCACAGTTCATGGAACAGCACCCGGCGAAACTTCAGGGCATCTACTACGGCGATACATACAGCGCGAAGACAGAGACGAAGATCTCTTCCCCGCCCCGCATCACCGGTTTCGTCTGCTACCGCAACATTCCCTGCCACCAGTCCTGCTTTTATGCTGCAGACCTGTGCAGACAGAAGCCCTATGAACCCAAATATAAGATCCGTGCAGATTACGAACATTTCCTCTGGTGCTATTATCGTGCCAAAGCACCCATGCAGTATCTGGGACTTACCGTGTCCTCCTACGAGGGCGGCGGCTACTCTGAGACCAAGGAGAACCTGAAGCGCAGCGCTGCAGAACATAAGGAGATCACGACAAAATACATGAATCCCGGCGAACTGTTTCGCTACCGGGCAGTGATGGCACTGACGTTTGCGCCTCTTCGCACCGCACTGGCAGAGAGTAAACACTTTTCTGCAATGTATCAGAAACTGATGAGCAAGGTGTATGGCCGGAAACAGGAAAAATAGGGGGAATCCACAAAAAGTTGTGTGGAAAATATAATTTTAAAGAGAAAATTAATACAATTTCCAGATAACAGACATGCAAATAATAAAATTGACAAATTATCTGACGATTTATAGAAAAATCTATATTTACAAATGAGAAAAATAGGTGTATAGTACAGAAAAGGTCGCAATGAGGCGCTCGAAAGAGTCTCATTGCGACCTTTTTTGTTACTATTACGGTCTTGCAAATGAGGTTCAAAACAGTAACAGACGGATTAAGAAGAGAGAAATAGAAAACCGGAAAGGAGAACTATATGTTTGATGTAAAACAGGAGCTGCCCAAGGCACCGTTATATCGGGAAGAATTTGAGCATGATAACTGCGGTATCGGAGCCTGTGTCAATATTCATGGAGAGAAGAGCCGCGCTACCGTTGAGAATGCGCTGAAGATCGTAGAGAATCTGGAGCACAGAGCCGGTAAGGATGCGGAAGGTAAGACCGGTGACGGTGTCGGTATTCTGACCCAGATCCCCCACAAATTTTTTGCAAGAGTCACAAAGGCTCTGGGCATGGATATCGGCGGAGAGAGAGAATACGGTGTCGGCATGTTCTTCTTTCCCCAGGAAGAGCTGCGCCGTAACCAGGCGAAGAAGATGTTCGAGATCATTGTGGAAAAGGAAGGAATGGAATTCCTCGGCTGGCGTGAAGTGCCCACTTTCCCCAATGTACTGGGACACAAGGCAGTAGAGTGCATGCCCTATATCATGCAGGGCTTTGTGAAAAAGCCCGCCGATGTGGAAAAAGGTCTGCCCTTCGACCGCAGACTTTACATTGCAAGGCGTGTATTCGAGCAGTCTTCCGATGATACCTATGTGGTCTCTCTTTCCAGCAGAACCATCGTATATAAAGGAATGTTCCTGGTAGGACAGCTTCGTACCTTCTTTGCAGACTTACAGAGTGAGGATTACGAATCCGCCATTGCTATGGTACATTCCCGTTTCTCCACCAACACCAACCCCAGCTGGGAGCGTGCCCATCCGAACCGTCTGATGGTACACAACGGTGAGATCAACACCATCCGCGGCAATGCCGATAAGATGCTGGCGCGCGAAGAGAACATGGAATCTGAGCATCTGAAGGGTCAGCTGCATAAGGTACTGCCTGCCATCAGCAAGACCGGTTCCGATTCCGCGATGTTAGACAATACATTGGAGTTTTTGGTAATGAGCGGCATGGAGCTGCCTCTGGCAGTCATGATTGCCATCCCCGAGCCCTGGGCGAATAACAAGGCAATGTCCCAGACTAAGAGAGATTTCTACCAGTATTACGCTACCATGATGGAGCCCTGGGACGGTCCTGCATCCATTCTGTTCTCCGACGGAGATATCATGGGAGCCGTGCTGGACAGAAACGGACTGCGTCCTTCCCGTTACATGATCACTGACGACGATACCCTGATCCTGTCCTCTGAGGTAGGTGTGCTTCCCATTGATCCCACGAAGATCAAAGTAAAAGAAAGACTTCGTCCCGGCAAGATGCTCCTGGTCGATACCGTACAGGGCAGAGTCATCGACGATGAGGAGATCAAGGAAAAATATGCTTCCAGACAACCTTATGGAGAATGGCTGGATAACAATCTGACCGAACTGAAGAGCATCCATATCCCGAACTATCGCGTTCCGGAATACACCTACGAAGAACGTCAGCGGATGCAGAAGGCTTTTGGTTACACCTATGATGAAATGAAGCAGAGCATTCTGCCGATGGCAAAGAACGGCAGCGAAGCTATCGCAGCCATGGGTGTGGATACCCCACTGCCAGTGCTGAGTAAGACAAATCATCCGCTGTTCCATTATTTCAAGCAGCTGTTTGCACAGGTGACCAACCCGCCCATTGATGCCATCCGTGAGGAGATCGTAACCTCCACCACCGTATACATCGGTACCGAAGGCAACATCCTGGAGGAGACTCCGAAGAACTGTAACGTTCTGAAGGTCAACAACCCGATCCTGACCAACACCGATCTCTTGAAGATCAAGAACATGAAAGTAGACGGCTTCAAGGTAGAAGTCGTACCTATCGTATATTATAAGAACACCAGCTTAGAGCGTGCTATTGACCGACTGTTCGTGGAAGTGGACAGAGCTTACAGAGAAGGCGTTAACATTCTGATCCTGTCCGACAGAGGCGTGGATGAGAACCATGTGCCCATTCCTTCCCTGCTTGCCGTATCTGCCCTGAACCAGTATCTTGTACGCACCAAGAAGAGGACCAGAGTCGCACTGATCCTGGAATCCGGCGAACCCAGAGAAGTACACCATTTTGCTACACTGCTTGGCTATGGTGCCTGCGCTATCAACCCTTATCTGGCACAGGATACCATCAAGGAGCTGATCGAGAGCAATATGCTGGACAAAGATTATTATGCTGCAGTGGATGATTACAACAACGCTGTTCTCCACGGCATTGTCAAGATAGCTTCCAAGATGGGCATCAGCACTATCCAGTCCTATCAGGGCTCCCAGATCTTCGAGGCTATCGGTATTGCACCGGAAGTGATCAGTAAGTATTTCTCCAACACCGTATGTCGTGTGGGAGGTATTACCTTAAAAGATATTGAGCAGCAGGTAGACGACCTGCACTCTCAGGCATTTGATCCGCTGGGACTGAAAAACGACCTGACCTTAAACAGCCCCGGACACCACAAGATGCGCAGCGGCGGTGACGAGCATCTGTACAACCCCGCTACCATCCATATGTTACAGGAATCCACCAGACGCGGTGATTATCAGATGTTCAAGCAGTACACTGCCATGGTCAACGATGAAGATTCCATCAAGAACCTCAGAGGACTGATGGACTTCAATTATCCGAAAAAGGGTGTGCCCATCGAGGAAGTAGAGCCGGTAGAGTCCATCGTAACCCGATTCAAGACCGGTGCCATGTCCTACGGTTCCATTTCCAAGGAAGCCCATGAGACCATGGCCATCGCCATGAACCATCTGCACGGCAAGAGCAATTCCGGTGAAGGCGGTGAGGATCTGGACCGTCTGACCGTAGGCCCGGATGGACTCAACCGTTGTTCTGCCATCAAGCAGGTAGCCAGCGGACGTTTCGGCGTCACCAGCCGTTACCTGGTAAGTGCACAGGAGATCCAGATTAAGATGGCACAGGGAGCAAAACCCGGCGAGGGCGGACATCTGCCCGGAGGAAAGGTATATCCCTGGATTGCCAAGACCAGACATTCCACACCCGGTGTGTCCCTGATCTCTCCGCCCCCTCATCACGATATTTATTCCATTGAGGATCTGGCGCAGTTGATCTATGATCTGAAAAATGCCAACACCCAGGCAAGAATCTCCGTGAAGCTGGTATCCGAAGCCGGTGTGGGAACCGTAGCAGCCGGTGTAGCCAAGGCGGGAGCCCAGGTCATCCTGGTATCCGGCTATGACGGCGGTACCGGTGCGGCACCGAGAAACTCCATCCACAATGCCGGACTTCCCTGGGAACTGGGACTGGCAGAGACCCATCAGACCCTGATCATGAATGGATTGCGTAATAAAGTCCGTATCGAGACCGACGGTAAGCTCATGAGTGGCAGAGACGTAGCCATCGCAGCCATTTTAGGCGCCGAGGAATTCGGTTTTGCTACTGCTCCTTTGGTAACCATGGGTTGTGTCATGATGAGAGTATGTAATCTGGATACCTGTCCGGTAGGTGTGGCTACCCAGAATCCGGAGCTGCGGAAAAACTTCCGCGGTAAGCCGGAATATGTGGAAAACTTTATGAAATTTATCGCACAGGAGCTGCGGGAATACATGGCAGCACTGGGCGTGCGTACCGTAGATGAACTGGTGGGCAGAACTGATCTGCTGAAGAGAAAAGAGCATCTGACCGATCGTCAGGAGGAAGTGGATCTGACCCAGATCTTAAGCAATCCTTACGAGGGCAGCAAGCAGAAGGTGACCTTTGATCCCAGGCAGGTCTATGACTTCCAGTTAGAGAAGACACTGGATGAGAAGGTACTGTTAAAGCAGCTGGGAAAAGCCATCGACGCAGGACAGAAGCGCAGCATCGAAGTAGACGTCAGCAACACCGATCGTGCTTTCGGTACGATCCTCGGAAGCGAGATCACCAGAAAACTGGGCGATGATGTGGAAGAGGATACCTACCATGTACTGTGTAAGGGTGCCGGCGGACAGTCCTTCGGAGCCTTTATCCCCAAGGGCCTGACTCTGGAACTGGTAGGCGACAGCAACGACTACTTCGGCAAAGGCTTATCCGGCGGTAAGCTGGTGGTATATCCTCCCCAGGGCAGCAAGTTCAAGGCTGAGGAAAATATCATCATCGGTAATGTGGCACTGTACGGTGCAACCTCCGGTAAAGCATTCATCAACGGTGTGGCAGGCGAACGTTTCTGCGTACGTAACTCAGGTGCCATCGCAGTCGTCGAAGGTGTAGGTGATCATGGTTGTGAATACATGACCGGCGGACGCGTGGTAGTCCTGGGACCCACCGGTAAAAACTTTGCAGCCGGTATGAGCGGCGGTATCGCTTATGTACTGGATGAAGGCAACGATCTGTACAAGCGTCTGAATAAGGAAATGGTATCTTCCAGCGAGATCACATCCAAATATGATGTGCTGGAGTTGAAATCCATGATCCAGGAGCATGTGGCACTGACCAATTCCGCCAAGGGTAAGGAAGTGCTGGACAACTTTGGAGAGTATCTGCCCAAGTTCAAGAAGATCATCCCTCATGACTATGAGAGAGTCTTGAAGACCATCGTACAGATGGAGGAAAAGGGACTGAGCGCAGAGCAGGCACAGATCGAAGCATTCTATGCCAACACCAGAAAGTAAATGGGAGGCCAGTGTGAAAAGCAATCCTGAAGATTACTTTTCACACGACTAATTTGTGTCGCGGGCGCCACAAATTAGTTTATCGCAGAACTAAATCTGAAATTTAGTTCGCGATTCTTCCGATGCCGATGCGTCTGCAGAATGGAGAGAGTCATGGGAAAACCAACGGGATTTATGGAATATAAAAGGGAAGTCAGCGTGGCTGAGGATCCGAAGAAGAGAATACAGCATTTTAACGAATTCCATGAGCATCTGCCGAAGGAAAAGCAGCGTTTACAGGGTGCCAGATGTATGGAATGCGGCGTGCCGTTCTGCCAGTCGGGTATGATGATCTGCGGTATGGCCAGCGGATGCCCTCTGCACAATCTGGTGCCGGAGTGGAACGATCTGGTATATACCGGCAACTGGCAGCAGGCTTACAACCGTCTGAAGAAGACCAACAATTTCCCCGAGTTCACTTCCAGAGTATGCCCTGCCCTGTGTGAGGCGGCATGTACCTGCGGGCTGAACGGGGATCCGGTCTCCACTAAAGAGAACGAATATGCCATCATTGAGAATGCTTACAGCGAGGGCTATGCGGCAGCCAAGCCCCCTGTGGTACGCACCGGCAAAAAAGTGGCAGTCATCGGCAGCGGTCCCTCCGGACTGGCAGCAGCGGATCTGCTGAACCAGAGAGGACATCAGGTCACAGTGTTTGAGCGTTCCGATCGTGTGGGAGGACTGTTGATGTACGGCATCCCCAACATGAAGCTGGAGAAGCAGATCATCGACCGCAAGATCAATATTATGAAGGAAGAGGGTGTCACCTTTGTCACCGGAACCGACATCGGCAAGGATATCAAGGCATCCAAGCTTTTGCATGATTTTGACCGTGTCGTACTGGCATGCGGTGCTTCCAACCCCAGAGACATCAATGCTCCCGGCAGAGATGCCAAGGGAATCTATTTCGCGGTGGATTTCCTGAAAGCGAATACCAGGAGTCTGTTGGATTCAAATTTTGAAGATAAAAAATATGTGGAGACCAAGGGGAAGAATGTGGTCATCATCGGCGGCGGTGATACCGGTAATGACTGCGTGGGAACCTCCATCCGTCACGGTGCAAAATCAGTGACCCAGATTGAGATGATGCCCAAGGCACCGGATAAGAGAGCAGAGAACAATCCCTGGCCTGAATGGCCGAAGGTCTGCAAGACCGATTACGGTCAGGAAGAAGCCATTGCGGTCTACGGACATGATCCGAGGATTTATGAGTCCACGGTCAAGGAATTTATCAAGGATAAGAATGGCAATCTGAAAGCTGTGAAGATCGTGAAGCTGTCCTGGGAAAAGGATCCGGCTACCGGACGCATGAAGATGCAGGAGATCGCCGGAAGCGAGCAGATCCTGGATGCGGAGATCGTACTGATCGCAGCGGGCTTCTTAGGAACCCAGAAATACATTGTCGATGCTTTCGGGGTGGAATTAAATGAACGCACCAATGTAAAAACTGCCCCCGGGAAATACCAGACCAGTGTGGAAAATGTATTCGTCACCGGCGATATGCACAGGGGACAGTCGCTGGTGGTATGGGCGATCCGCGAAGGCAGAGAAGCTGCACATGCAGTGGATGAGAGCCTGATGGGGTATTCTAATCTGGTGATCCAGTAGTATTAAAAAAACCATTTCCTTCCTGGCAAAAAGATGGTATGATAGAAGCAATGATGTATAGTCGCTTTGGCGGCGGATTGAGAGGAAGAAATGGACAAGATTATTTTAACAGGTGACAGACCCACCGGTAGATTGCATGTGGGACATTATGTAGGCTCCTTAAGAAGACGTGTGGAGTTACAGAATTCCGGCGAATATAAGAAGACTTTTATCATGATCGCAGACGCACAGGCGCTGACGGACAATATCGAGAATCCCGAGAAGGTACGTCAGAATATTATCGAAGTGGCACTGGACTACATGTCCTGCGGACTGGATCCCAGTAAGGCTACGATCTTCATCCAGTCTCAGATCTCCGAACTGTGTGAACTGACCTTCTATTACATGGATCTGGTAACCGTAGCGAGACTGCAGAGGAATCCGACCGTTAAGAGCGAGATTCAGATGCGTAACTTCGAAGCCAGCATCCCCGTGGGATTTTTCACTTATCCTATCAGCCAGGCATCCGATATTACTGCTTTCAAGGCAACCACCGTTCCCGTAGGCGGCGACCAGCTGCCCATGATCGAGCAGACCAGAGAGATCGTGCATAAATTCAACACGGTATATTCACCGGTATTGGTGGAGCCCAAGGCACTGCTGCCTGAGAACGAGGCATGTCAGAGATTGCCCGGCATCGACGGCAAAGCGAAAATGAGTAAATCCCTGGGCAACTGTATCTATCTGTCAGACAGTGCAGACGATGTACGTACTAAGATCATGAGCATGTACACTGACCCCGAGCATCTGCTTGTCAGTGATCCCGGACATTTAGAGGGCAATACGGTATTCACTTATCTGGATGCGTTCTGCCGGCCGGAGCACTTCGAGAGATATCTGCCGGATTATGCAGATCTGGACGAGCTGAAGGCTCATTACACCAGAGGCGGTCTGGGTGACGTGAAGGTGAAGAAGTTCTTAAATAACGTAATGCAGGAGACCTTAGAGCCCATCCGTAACCGTAGAAAAGAATTAGAGAAGGATATTCCCGCAGTATACGAGATCCTGAAGAAGGGCAGCGACGAGGCCCGCACGGTGGCAGCACAGACATTATCTGAGGTGAAGAGTGCAATGCGTATCAACTACTTTGATGATGCGGAACTGATCCGTATGCAGAGTGAAAAATACGAGGGACAGTAAAATAATTTATTAACGCTTCAGAAGTTTACTTCCGGAGCGTTATTGTTATCTGCAGGATTTCTACAGAATACAGAAGGAGGCATAAATTATGACTGATAGGGACACGGAAAATAATAGGAAGAATAATATTTCCGGACAGGATGAGATATTTGATTATGAAGATCTTTCGGAAGAAGATGATTTTGCAGAGGATGACTTTGCGGATGACTCTCCGGAAGACGGTGAAATCGTTATCCACTTCAAACTATGGATGATTCCTGCATTTATCGGTATGGTGATTCTGGCGATTCTGATCTGTATTCCTCTGTGGAAGTTAAGCCATCATAATAGTAACGACGGGGGCGGGGATACACTTCCAGCGGTGATAGTAACGGAAGAGACTAAGGCGATGGAGACTGTTACAGAACCTGAGACCACGGCAACCCCAGAACCGACAGCGGCACCCACGGCTACCCCGGAGCCTGCAACTCCTGAGCCGACTGCAACGCCCACGCCTGCGGCAACCCCGGAGAACCGACCGGTAGTGGAAGATACCCCTGCACCTGCACCGGTATCCGATGGCAGCATGACTTTTATAGAGGTAAATGATACTGTCACCGCGAAAGATGTGAGCAATCTCCGCAGCACGCCATCGACCTCAGAGGAAGGGAATGTGGTGGGGCAGTTGAAAAACGGTGAGACACTGACGCGCACCGGCAGAAATGATGACACCGGTTGGTCAAGACTTAATTACAACGGGCAGACTGTCTATGCGGTATCCGCTTATCTGACTACGGACACCTCTTATAAGACACCGACAGTGCCGGTGAATTCCAACCGAGTCAGCACCCAGGACGGCAGAGTTATTGTATTCGTGGATTGTGATGACTATATTACGCCTAAGGATCTGATTAACCTGCGGACAGAACCCAGCACTAGTGAGGGGGAGAGCACCGTGCGTACCCAGGTAAGGAACGGAACGAATCTGCATCGCACCGGATACAGTGAAGCCTCCGGCTGGTCCAGAGTGGAGTACAACGGCGAGATTCTGTATGCTGTGACGAATTACGTAGTGTCCGGAACAGCCCCGGAATGATCCGGATAATTTGAAAGGACAGAATGCAAAGAAGCGGTATCTCGTGTAGATACCGCTTCTTTAGCGTAAGATTTTATTAGAGAAAAGTATAAGGGATTGGCAAATTATTTGGGTCTGACGGTAAGTCTCTGAATCAGACCGTTTTCATCGGTCTCACGGACCGTGGCGATGGCCATGATATTGTAGCCGCCAAAATTGGCAATGAATTCGGCCTGCTTGTCATTAACGACCTCAGCATCTAAAATGGAGTAACGGCGGAAACCGAATTTATTACGGAAGAACATGTTAATGGCTTCTTTTCCGTAGATATGATACTCCTGTTGGGAAGCGGAGGTGGTACAATAGTCACACAGAATGCCGTCGGGAGTGAACAACTCTGCAAGTCCGGCAAAATCTTTATTTTCCATAGCTTCTACATATTTTTCAATGGGTCTCATAGCGTGTTCCTCCTTAATATACCTTTTCAGAATTTAACAGTGCATCGGTACCGCCGTCTACGAACATGATGTTGCCGTTGACGCCTCTGGCGGAATCGGAAGCTAAAAATACCATAACTTCCGCAATCTCTTCCGGTGCCATCAGACATTCCTGACCGTACTTGGTGGGAATGGGGAGAGCGTTCAGTGCCATCTTCGCGGTGGTGCTCATGGTAGCGGTCATGGCAGTATGTACGTTGCCGGGAGCTACTGCATTGATGCGGACACCGTTGGCTGCCCAGGTAGCGGAGACTCTGCGGACCCATCTTGCCAGAGCGTACTTGGTGGATACATAGAGGCTGTTGCCTACGGAGAGGTTGGTGGAATCCATAGAGGATACCAGGCTTAATACTCTCTTTTCATCGCCGATGTTATTCAACAGATCTACGATATCTTTACGTCCGGCACCCTGGGAAATGGTGTTGGATACGGTGACTACGCAGCTGCCGTGCTTTTTCTGAAGGAGGTCATAGACGCCCTTTGCAATGGCTACGGTCCCGAAATAGTTCAGGGAAATGATCAGCTCCAGATTGCCGCAGGCGCCGGAGACACCGGCATTACAGATCATGCCGTCGAGACCTTCGGGATGCAGCTCGTGCAGCTTGTCTACTGCAGTCTGTCTTCCCTCCGGAGTGGCCAGGTTCACACAGATGTCGCCGCCCTTCAGATCAATGTTGATGACTTCGTGTCCTTTTTGAAGCAACAGTTCTTTTGTCTTGGCGCCGATTCCGCTGGATGCGCCGGTGATTGCATATACGCCCATATTAATCCTCCTTGTTTTCCTTCCTGCTTGCTTTTACTTTATAAGTTCATTATAATAAAAACTGACCTCTTTTAAATAACCAAAATGAGAAAATATGAGGATACCAGATGCTAACCTATGACCTGACTGCCCGTGGCAGAAAAACCATGTATGAATACTTATATGAAGCAATGAAGGCTGACATCTTAAGCGGTCGGCTGACTGCCGGAGAGAAGCTTCCTTCGAAGCGAGCGTTTGCTGAACACTTGCAGGTCAGCGTCAAGACTGTGGAAAATACCTACGAGCAGCTGCTGTTGGAAGGCTATATCCGGTCGGAGGAGAAGAGAGGATATTTTGTCAACCGTCTGGAAGTGAAGAGCACAGCCACTCCGGCGTATGCCTCCTTTGTGACCCGTTTCCGGGAGGAGGAATATATGGCGGATCTGACGGCAAATAATATTCAATATGATAAGTTCCCCTTTGCCACCTGGGCGAAGATCATGCGTCAGACCCTGACGGATTATGATACATCTCTGCTTAAGACAGTTCCTTTTAATGGAGTGGAAAAATTAAGAGTGGCGATCGCCGAGCATTTGTACCGGTACCGCGGCATGCAGGTATCACCGGATCATATTATTGTGGGTGCGGGAACGGAATATCTATACAGCCGTCTGTTACAGCTCCTTGGGAAAAATGCAAAATTCGGCGTGGAGAATCCGGGCTACCGCAAGATTACGAAATTATATGAAGTGGGCGGCGTGGCATGGGATTATGTGGACATCGACGGACAGGGAATGAAGGTGGAGCAGCTGGAGGAAAAATGCATCACTGTGGCGCATGTGTCGCCGGAACACCATTTTCCCATCGGGCTGGTCATGCCGGTGGGAAGACGGCAGGAGCTGCTTCGCTGGGCGGCAGAGGAGCCGGAACGTTATATCGTGGAGGACGATTTCGACTGTGAGTTCCGCATGGTTGGCAAACCCATCCCTTCCATGCAGTCCATGGATCGGAATCACAGAGTTATCTATATCAATACCTTTTCCAAGACTATGGTACCGTCCTTGCGTATTGGCTATATGGTGCTGCCGGAGAAGCTGATGGAACGGTATATTTCCACCATGAATTTCTATTCCTGTACGGTATCCGGTTTTGAACAATATGCCATGGCGGCTTTTCTGGAAGGGGGATATTTTGAGCGGCACATTCGGAGACTGATCAACGATTACAGAGGGCAGAGAGAGCGGATCTGCCGGATGTTTCG